>NZ_JBHVCT010000019.1:47421-84747 GCF_042803195.1 Streptomyces sp. NPDC057428 | reverse complement strand
GTTTCACCGGGGCCCTCCGGGCGCTTCCCTTCGTTCTTGCGTTTCCGACTCTATCAGACTCTTTCGTGTCCGATTCCCGGTCGAAGCGGGTTACTACTTGTTCCGCTTTCCAGTTCTTCGCTTTCGCGTTTCCCTTTCCGGCGAGTCCGACTCTATCAGATCCTTTCGGGCCTGATTCCCAGTCAGCGGGGTTTGTCTTCCCGGCGGTTGGGCCGTTCCGACGCTCAAACTCTAGCGGATCCCGTCGGTGACTCATAATCGAGCCGTTCGAATTGAATTCCGGCATGCCGAAATTCTCTCCGGTTGGGAGATCGTGCTGAGTTTGGTTGCCGCAGTCGCGGCGGGATCGGTTGCCCCGGATTCGTACCGACTCCGTGACAACTCGAAGAATCTTACGGACACAGAAGCGCCGTGTCAACCCCTCCCTGTACCCCGTCTCCGGGAGATCAATCCAGGTCGGTGAGGCGGCCGCCGGCGTCCGGCTGCTCGTGCTCCACACGCCGCAGGAGGCGGATGAGTATCTCGCCCAGAGCTCCGCGTTCGTCGCCCGAGAGGTCCTGGAGCAGGTCCTCCTCGAAGCTGGTCGCCATCCTCATGGCCTCGAGCCACTTCGTGCGCCCCTCGTCGGTCAGCTCGACGATGACGCGCACCCTGTTGGTCTCGTCCCTGTCCCGGGTGACGAGACCCTCGCCGGCCATCCGGTCGATGCGGTGGGTCATCGCGGCCGGGGTGAGACCGAGACGCTTGGCCAGCTCACCCGGGCCCAGGCGGTACGGGGTGCCGGCGAGAACGAGGGTCTTGAGGACCTCCCACTCGGCATTGCTGATGCCCAGCGCCGCGACCTGCCTGCCGTAGGCGACGTTCATCCGGCGGTTCAGCCGGCCCAGCGCCGACACGATCTGTTCGACCTGGGGGTCGAGGTCCCGGAACTCTCGCTGGTAGGCGGCGATCTGCTCGTCGAGGCTCGGCTCCTGGAGCTCGGGCTGCTCGGTGGTCTCAGACATGGCGGGCAGTATCGCACGCTCTCCACGTCCGTCGAAGTCCTTCGGGCTGTAGACTTCATCTTCTAACTTTAGTGTTAAAGTCTACGAGTCTGTGTTCTTCAAAGTTCTTCGACTCTTGAGGTAGGTGAGTGTGACCAGGGAGATGGGTGCAGCGCTGCGGCGGATCCAGCTGGGAAGCGCGCTGAGCGCGTTCGGCCTCGGGTTCACCGTCCCGTATCTGTACGTCTACGTGGCGCAGGTCCGGGATCTTGGTGCCGGTACGGCGGGTGTCGTGCTGGCTGTCTTCGCCTTGGCCGCGCTGGCCGTGCTGCCGTTCACCGGTCGGGCCATCGACCGGCGCGGGCCCCTGCCTGTGCTGGTCGTCGCCGCCGGAGCGGCTGCCGTCGGTGCCGGGGCGCTCGGTGTGGCGAACAGCGTGGTGACCGCGGTGCTGTCGGCCGCCGTTCTGGGTGCCGGTACCGCCGTCATGCAGCCGGCGCTCTCGACGATGCTGGTGTGGTGCTCGAGCACGTCGACCCGCACCCGGGCCTTCGCCATGCAGTTCTTCCTGCAGAACCTCGGCCTCGGTATCGGGGGCCTGCTCGGCGGGCAGCTGGTGGACGTCAGCAGTCCGTCTAGCTTCACCCTGCTGTTCCTCATCGAAGCAGCGATGTTCGTGGCCCTCGGTGTGGTCGCGGCCACGGTCCGGATGCCGCGGGCCCCATCCATCCCCGACGCGGTGCCCACCGACGGCTCCGCGCCCAAGGCCGGGCTGCGTGTGCTGCTCTCACACCGGGCCATGCTGCAGTTGTGCGTCCTGGGCTTCGTGATCTTCTTCGCCTGCTACGGACAGTTCGAGTCGGGCCTCGCGGCCTACAGCACGGAGGCGGCGGGCATCAAGCCGTCCACCCTGGGCCTGGCTCTGGCGGCCAACACCGCCGTCATCGTCGCCGCGCAGTTCGTCGTGCTCCGCCTCGTGGAGCGGCGGCGGCGCAGCAGGGTCATCGCGGGCGTCGGCCTGATCTGGGCCTTCGCCTGGATCGTGGCGGGTTACGCGGGCCTCGGGCACGGCAGCCAGACGATGGCGACGGCAGCGATGATCTCGACGTACGCGCTGTTCGGTCTCGGGGAGTCGATGCTGTCACCGACCGTCGCCCCGCTCGTCGCCGATCTGGCTCCCGAGGCCATGGTCGGTCAGTACAACTCTGCCTTCGCCCTGGTGAAGCAGCTGGCCCTGGCGGTCGGACCGGCCGTGGGCGGGCCCCTGGCGGCGTCGCTGCACGGGCCGTACATCGTGACCTTCGTGCTGTTCTCGCTGGGCATCACCGTGCTGGCCCTCAAGCTGGGCCGACGGCTCACCCCCGCACAGGACAATCCGTCGCTCGCGGCGCTGCACTCACGGGTGGTCCTCGTGTCGATCCCGGAGGGCGAGGCGGCCCCGGCCGAGGCCGCCGTGCGCTGAGTCGGGGCTCAGCCGGGGAGTGCGAATTCGCACCACACCGCCTTGCCTCCCCCGGGCGTACGGCGGCTGCCCCACGACGAGGCGATGGTCGCGACGATGGAGATGCCACGTCCCGCCTCGTCGGCGGGTTCGGCGCGGCGGCGGCGCGGCAGGTGGTCGTCCCCGTCCGTCACCTCGATGATCAGGCGGCGGTCGGTACGGCGCAGGCCGAGGCGCATGGGCGGGGTGCCGTGCTGGAGGGAGTTCGCCACGAGCTCGCTCGCGGCGAGTACGCCCAGGTCACAGAGCTCGACGGGGAAACGCCAGGAGGCCAGGACGCCGGTGGCGAAGGCACGTGCCCTCGGCGCCGCCTCGATGCCGCCGAGTAGTTCGAGCGCGGCGTTGTGGAAGAGCTCGGCACTCGTCCCCGTGCGGGCGGGGTGCTGGACCACCAGCACCGCCACGTCGTCGTCGTGCTCCGCCGTCACCCCCAGGGAACGGATCAGCCGGTCGCAGACCACCTGGGGCGATCCCTTGGCGCCCGACAGGGCGCGTTCCAGGGAGGCGACCCCTTCGTCGATGTCCTCGCTGCGGCGTTCGACCAGGCCGTCCGTGTAGAGCACCGCGGTGGAGCCCGGCGGCAGCGCGATCGTCCCCGAGGTGTGGACCCAGCCGCCCGTGCCCAGCGGTGGCCCGGTGGGGTCCTCCGCGCGGTGGACCGTGCCGTCCTCGTCGCACACGAGGATGGGTAGGTGCCCGGCGGAGGCGTAGACGAGGTGCCCCTCGTTGGGGTCGTGCACGGCGTAGACGCAGGTGGCGATCTGGTTCGCGTCGATCTCGGCGGCGATGACGTCGAGGAGCTGGAGGATCTCGTGCGGCGGCAGATCGAGGCGGGCGTAGGCGCGGACCGCGGTGCGCAGCTGTCCCATGACGGCGGCGGCACGCACCCCGCGCCCCATCACGTCGCCGATGACGAGGGCGGTGCGGCCGGCTCCGAGGGTGATGACGTCGTACCAGTCGCCCCCGACCGCCGCGTCCGTGCCGCCCGGCTGGTAGGTGGCCGCGATCCGCAGGTCGTCCGGCTGTTCGAGGTCCTGCGGCAGCAGCGAGCGCTGGAGGGTGACTGCCATTTCACGGTGACGGCGTTCGCTGGAGCGCAGCCGATCCGCCGCCTCGGCGTGGTCGGTGACGTCGGTGGCGTAGACGAGGACGCCGGGCTCGCCGTCGGGGTCGCCTCCGGCCACGGGGGTGCAGGTCACGGTGTAGGAGTTCCCGGACAGGATCTTCCGTGACTTGACCGTACGGGAGGTGCCGCTGCGCAGGACCTGGTCCAGGAGCGGCAGCAGGCTGAGCTCGGCGAGCTCCGGCATGGCCTCCGCTGCGGGTGTCCCGCAGGGGCGGGGGCCGAAGGCGGATGTGTAGGCCTCGTTGACGTAGGTGATGCGGTGGTCGGGGCCGTGGAGCAGTGCGACGGGGGCGGGCAGGCGGCCCAGCAGGTCACCGGCCGACAGGGCGTCCAGAGAGGGTCCCGGCGCGGGGTCGTCGGATTCCGGGGCGGCTTCCGGCTGTTCGGCTGCGGGCGCCGGCCGCGCGGACTCCGCACGGGCGGCGGGTACGGAACTGCGGTCGTCCCGCGCGGCGGCTCGACGCTGTGTTCCGGGGAAGCGGGCGCTCCAGCGCGTGAAGTTCACGGAATTTCTGGCCTCGTGTGTCGGTCTGGTCCGCTCGGGCGAGCTGCTTCGTCTGCTGTTCCCGCACCGTTCGCCCCGCAAGCGGTCGTGCCGGGTGAAGGTGCGGGGGCGGGGCTCCCGGGAAAACGCAGCCGGGCTCTTCGTGCTGTCGGTCGTCGCTGCCGGTCACTGTAGGTGACCACCTGCCGGGTCACTCCGCGCAGGTGCGGGCCCGCCTATGGTCACACGTCCAGTGTGACCGACCGTACTGTCAGTCGCGTTCCGGCAAGGGGTCCGGCCTATGGGCCGAAGACGTTCTCCGGTCATGTCGGCCTGCGGGGCGCGGGGGTCAGCCGGAGGCGCGCGGCGGCTCCCCGTCCTTCGGCGGAGCGTCACCCGGGGGTGCCGGGTGGGCGTGCCCGCCGGCGGCCAGAGCGAATTCGGCGCGCGGGTGTTCGAGCGATCCGAGGGAGACGATCTCGCGTTTGAACAGTCCGGCCAGGGTCCACTCCGCGAGGACCCGCGCCTTCCGGTTGAACGTCGGTACCCGGCTGAGGTGGTAGGCGCGGTGCATCAGCCAGGCCGGATAACCCTTGAGCTTGCGCCCGTACACGTGCGCTACGCCCTTGTGCAGACCGAGCGAGGCGACGGAGCCGGCGTACGAGTGCCGGTAGTCCTCGGTCGGCCGGCCGGCGAGCGTGGCGAGGATGTTGTCCGCGAGGACCTTGGCCTGGCGCACCGCGTGCTGGGCGTTGGGCGCGGTCTCCGTGCCCGGTTCGGCCGAGGTGAGGTCCGGCACGGCTGCCGCGTCGCCGGCCGCCCAGGCGTGCGGGGCCCCGTCGACGGCGAGCGCCGCGGTGCAGCGGATCCGGCCGCGCTCGGTGAGGGGCAGGTCGGTGGCGGCGAGGAGCGGTGCGGGTTTGACGCCGGCGGTCCACACGAGCGTGCGCGTGGGGAAGCGCGAACCGTCACTGAGCACGGCTACCCGGCCCTCGCAGCTGTCCAGACGTGTGTCGAGCCGTACGTCGATGTTGCGGCCGCGGAGCTCCCTGACCGCGTACTTGCCCATCGCCTCGCCGACCTCGGGCAGGATGCGCCCGGTCGCTTCCACGAGGACCCATCGCAGGTCGGCGGGTTTGATGTTGTGGTAGTAGCGCGAGGTGTAGCGGGCCATGTCCTCCAGTTCCCCGAGCGCCTCGACACCGGCGTACCCGCCGCCGACGAACACGAAGGTGAGGGCGGCGTCGCGGACGGCGGGGTCCCTGGTGGCCGAGGCGATGTCCATCTGCTCGATGACGTGGTTGCGGAGGCCGATGGCTTCCTCGACGGTCTTGAAGCCGATGCCGAAGTCCGCCAGACCGGGAATCGGCAGGGTCCGCGAGACGGAACCGGGAGCGATGACGATCTCGTCGTACGGGATCTCGACTGCGCCGGTGCCGTCGTCCGCGGTGGCCAGCGTCGTGACCGTCGCGGTGCGCTTCGCGTGGTCGACCCGCTCCGCCTCCCCGATGACGATCGTGCAGTCCTTGAGGACCCTGCGCAGCGGCACGACCACGTGACGGGGCGAGATCGACCCGGCGGCCGCCTCGGGAAGGAACGGCTGATAGGTCATGTAGGGCTCGGGCGTGACCACCACGATCTCGGCCTCGCCGCTCTTCAGTCTCCGCCGCAGCTTCCGCTGGAGACGCAGCGCCGTGTACATCCCGACGTAGCCGCCGCCGACGACGAGAATGCGCACACTTGGCCGGGTGCCGGGGGACGAGCCCCGGGAATCTGGTGCCATCACCTTCCCATGACGCAACGGAGTCCGGAGTTTGTCCACAGGCCCGGCAAATTGTGTGACCGGACCTCTCCGATCAAGGGGCGGGACCCGGCCGCTCCGCGATCCCGCAGCTTCGCAGGTCAGGTACGACGGGCAGGTACGCCCACGGGGGGCGAATCGGGGCCCAACCGGTCCTTGCTCCGATCGGGGGGCGCTCCGTGCGGAACTACCCCCTTCTGAATTGACCCGGGCTCAACTATGTTCGTACCCCGTCGGGGTGTCGGAATCGGACTGAGGTCCACACGCCGGCGGACAGGGCGGGAAGTCTCCGGGGGGAGACGTCATAACCGGGGGAAGTTATGCACATTCAGGAATTGCACGGGCAGAGTGCTCTCGCCTCTACCGCTGAGGGTCATGGGCGGCTGAGTCCGGTAGCAGCGATCGGCGCGGTCGGGACGGCTGGAATCGCCTCCCGTTCGGCACCGCTTCGTGTGGATGCACAGCGCAATCTCGAACACGTCCTGCGCGCCGCGCGCGAGGTGTTCGGCGAGCTGGGTTACGGCGCTCCCATGGAGGACGTGGCACGCCGCGCCCGGGTCGGAGTCGGCACGGTCTACCGGCGCTTCCCGAGCAAGGACGTGCTGGTGCGCCGCATAGCCGAGGAGGAGACCGCGCGGCTGACCGATCAGGCGCGGTCCGCCCTCGGACAGGAGGAGGAGCCGTGGTCGGCGCTCTCCCGCTTCCTGCGGACGTCGGTGGCATCCGGCGCGGGCCGGCTGCTGCCCCCGCAGGTGCTCCGGGTCGGGGCAGGCCCCGAGGAAACGGCGGGGATACCCGGCCAGGCCACGGCGGACGGCGACACACGCGTCCCGCGCCAGCGGCAGGGGACGGGCCAGCCCGGTCTCCGTGTGGTCGAGCAGCACTCCGCGGCCGAGGAGGGCCTCGACGACGACCCGGGCGCGGCCGAGCTGCTCGAGGTCGTGGGGAGCCTGGTGGACCGGGCTCGCGAGTCGGGTGAGCTGCGCGGCGATGTGACGGTGGCCGACGTGCTGCTGGTCATCGCGACGGCGGCGCCGGCGCTGCCTGACCCCGCACATCAGGCCGCCGCTTCCGCCCGGCTGCTGGACATCCTTCTGGAGGGACTCCGCTCCCGTCCCGCGTGATCACGGGCACAGGCGCACGTGTCCGGCCGGTGGGAGCCGTCTCCCACCGGCCGGCCGTCGTCGCGGGGACCCGGTGATTCGGAGGCGGCGTCGGTCGGGTGCGCGTCCCGTGCCTTGCAGCGTCGCTCGGAGCGTGGCCCAGGAGGCCCTCCGCGGCGTGTCCGGCGGCTGCCCGGGAGCTGCCGGAGAGCCCTTGCAGGGACGCGATCCCGCGCGTTGCGTGCACAGCGGAATCGGCGGCCGGGCTCGCTGTGACCGGACGTCAGTGCGGGTCGGAGGGCACCTCCTCTTCCCCCGTAGGGGTGATGTCACGCCCCCCGCAGGGGTGAAGACACCCCGGACGAGTGGTTGCCCCTGCTCAGAGTTCGTCGCGCCGTGGCTCTGTGGGACTCTGGCCCCGGTATTTCGGGTCCGAGGGTGCATTTACGGGGGCTCCGCGATGAGCGGTGACGCGCAGCAGGAAGAACCGGCCGACGGTATCGCCGCCGTGAGCGGGGGCAGGGGGACGGGCACCGACGGCCCGGCAGCCGGTCACGTGCCGAGCCAGCAGACGGGGCCGGCCGGTCCGGAGCGACCCGAGAACTCCGTCGGGGGCGGCACGGTGCTCCCCGGGCCCTGGCCGCCCGTCGAGGAAGCCGGGCCCCCGGCGTCCGGAGCGGGGACTCCCGCGTTCGCGGTCCCCCTGCAGCGCGAAGGCCGGGCCGGGTCCGCCGATCTCGGCCTGTCCGACGCCCAGTTGATCCAGGGCATGCGCGCGGGGGAAGACGCGGCGTACGAGGAAATGTTCCGGCGGCACTCGGGCGCGGTGCGCCGCTACGCCCGTACGTGCTGCCGGGACGCGCACACGGCCGACGACCTGACGGCCGAGGTGTTCGCGAGGACCCTGCAGGCGGTGCGCGGCGGCAAGGGACCGGAGGAGGCCGTCCGGGCCTACCTCATGACCGCGGTCCGGCATGTGGCCGCCGCATGGACGAAGAGCGCGAAGCGCGAGCAACTGGTCGACGACTTCGCGGTGTTCGCCGCGCAGGCCACCCGCTCCAGCGAGCTGTCCGAGGCCGACACCCTCGACCTCGGGGCGGACGTGCTGGCCATGCACGAGGCCGACCGTTCGATGGCCATGCAGGCGTTCCGCAGCCTGCCGGAGCGCTGGCAGGCGGTGTTGTGGCACACCACCGTGGAGGAGGAGTCGCCGAGCGAGGTCGCCCCGCTGTTCGGCCTGACGGCCAATGCCACCGCGGTGCTGGCCGTGCGGGCCCGTGAAGGGCTCAAGCAGGCTTACCTGCAGGCGCATGTGAGCCAGTCCCTGACGGCCGGCGGCGACTGCGCGCAGTACGCCGACCGGCTCGGCGCCCACGCCCGGGGCGGGCTGCGCACCCGTGCCGAACGCGGGCTGCGCAAGCACCTGGACGAGTGCGCCAGGTGCAGGATCGCCGCAGGTGAACTCGACCATGTGAACGCCGGGATCCCGGCGCTGCTCCCGGTCGCGGTCATCGGATGGTTCGCCGCGGGCTACGCCGTCAAGGCGGCGGGCATCGTCGCGGGCGGAGCGGTGGGGGCGGCCGGTGCCGGAGCGGCCGCCGCGGCCACGGGCGGCGCGTCGTCGGGCAGCGGTGCGGCGGGCGGCGCAGCCGTGTCGGAAGGGCTCGGCGCCCCGGTGAAGGCCGGAATCGCCGCCGCCGTGGCCGTGGCGGCTGCCGCCGGGCTGGTGTGGGCCCTGTCGGGCGAGGACCGGGCGCCGGATGAGCGTCCCGTGGCGAAGCCGCCGGTCGCCGCGCCCGCGATGCCTGCACCCGCTCCTTCGCCGAAGCCGACGCCCCCGCCGTCCCGGCCCGGCCCGCCGCCGCCGTCCAGGCCCGCCCCGCCGGCGCCCGAACCGCCCGCGTCCGAACCGAAGCCGGACCTGGCACCGCCGCCGCCGGAACCCGCCGCGTCCCCGGCGCCGCCCCCACCGAAGCCCACCCCGGCGCCGTCCCGGCCCTCCCCTCCGGAGCCCGCACCGGAGGAGCCGGTGCCACCCGCTCCGGAGGTCTACCGGGTGAACCGACTGGCGTACTCCGTCGTCGGGGACCACACGGAGCCCGAGATCGTGCTCCGCCGGAGCACCGGGGTGTTCTGGCAGCGCGACGGCCTGTCGATCTCCTCCAAGGTCTACGCCCACGGGGTGACCGCTCCCTCCCTCTCATCGGTCACCGTGCGGCTCAACCGGACGTGCACCCGTTACGAGGCGACGGTCGGGGTGGACGACCTGACGCTCGGTCTCGGCGCGGTGCGCTTCTCCGTGTACGACGGTGCGGGGGCGCGGCTGTGGCGGTCCCCGGTGATGCGGGGCGGTGAGCCCGCGGTCCCGGCGAGCGTCGGCATCGAGGGGCTGGAGACCATCCGGCTCGTCGTGGAACCCTCGGGGTCCCTCGGCGGGGTGGCCCTGGCCGACTGGGCGGAGTCCCGGATCAGCTGCCGCTGACCGGAGCGGACACGGATCAGCCTCCGCCGATCTCCTCGGCGACGCAGCTCAGCGGCGCGACGGCGTCCCGCCGTGTCAGATCCCGCCCAGCGGTACGTTCCTCGTCATACACCGGCTCGCCGAGTCAGGACTGCAGCGTCCGGCGTGCCGGGACCACGCCGCCGGCCACCGCTCGCTGGCGTGGCGCCGCCGTGCCCGTCCAGCAGGTGCCCCGTCGCGTGACCAGCCGACGCAGCCACAGTTCGGTGGAGGCCAGCTCGGCCAGGCCGTCCAACGGGAGAGGCTCGCCCTCGGACGCGGCGCGGAGTGCCTTGCGTACGACGCGTGCCTCGATCAGGCCCGCGTCGGCGAGCAGGGGTGCGTCGAAGAGGGCGATCAGGTCCGGCAGGGCGGCACGCAGACCGAGCCGGCCCGCCGCGGTGGAGGTGGCCTGGGACGGGGTGCCCCATCCGGGCGGCAGTTCGTGGATGCCGGCGCCCGCGAGTACCCGGCGCAGGATCGCGGCCCTAGCGCCCGGCTGGACCCGCAGCGACTCGGGGAGGGCGCGGGCGGCCCGTACGACCTGGTTGTCCAGGAAGGGGGCGTGCAGCCGCTGGCTGCGGATCTCGGAGGCCTGCTCCAGGATCCGCTGGCCGGCCGCGTGCCGGGCGAGCGCGGCGCGGGCGCGGGCCTCTCCGGGGCGCTGGACCGAGGCGGGCCGCAAGGCGGCCTCCTGAAGGCGAACCGATACTTCCGCGAGTGCCTCACCGGTGAGCCAGCGCGCGGCGGGACCGGGCCGCGACCAGGTGAGGGAGGCGAGCGAGGCGTCGGCCGGGGTGTCGAGCCCGGGGACGTCGCGGTTGGCCTCCGGCAGCACGGACGCGGCCGTCTCGAGGCCGGTGCGGTAGGACGTCCTGGCCAGCCGGCGGGCGGCCCGGTAGACGGCCAGCGGGACGAACAGGGAGTGTGCGGAGGGCCCTTCGGCCCTGGCGAGCGCGGCGACGGGCCGCAGGATGTGTCGTCTGCGCCGGTCCATGAGCAGGTCGGCCAGCCGGGCGGGGTGCGCGTCCAGCACCTGCCGGGCGCCGTGGCCGACGAAGTGGTCCGCGCTGCCCGCGGCGAGCCGTCTCCGGTGGCGTTCGGCGACGACGAGGTATGGCGCGGGCTCGTCGGTGAGCGGCCCGCTCTCCAACGACGCGTAGGGCAGGGCCTCCTCGCCCGCCGCGACGATCACATGGTGCAGCCGCGGGTTGGCGGCGATGGCGCGGGCACGCTCCATCTCGTCCTCACGGCCCTGCGCGGAGAGGTCGTTGAAGGTGACGGCGAGCAGCCGTTCGCCCGCTCCCGTGCCGTGGCCCAGCAGGGTGCCCGGCAGTCCCGGCAGTCCGGCGGCGAGCAGCGCGAGCGTGGCGGAGGCGCTGCCGCCCGAGAGGTCCGAGCCGATACCGGGGACCGGCGCGCCCCGCGCCGCACGGCGCTCGGCGGGCCCCATCCCGGGGACGGGCCCGGGGTCGGGCGGCAGGGTCTGGGGAGCGTGGCGCGGAGCGGTCAGCCGGGCGCGCACCGCGTCGACCAGCGCGTCCCGCACGCCCTCCACGGCTCGCACCGGATCGGTCTGCGGGGCCGCCACCGCGAGCGAGGCCACCGCCTCGTACCCCGTGATCTCGCGCGAGCCCTCCCGGAGGATCAGCGCGTGCCCCGGCGGGATCCGCCTGACCCCTGCGTACGGGGTGCCGTCGCCCAGTGCCTCCGGGGTCTCGGGGCAGGCCAGCAGCGCCGCCAGGTGTCCGATGTCGAGCTGCGCCTCGATGAGGTCGGCGAGCGGGAGGGCCGCCGTGGCGTACGCCGTGCCGTTTGCCCAGGGCGTGTGGAAGACGGGGCGCGCCCCGGCGAGGTCTCCGGCGACGGTGATGCGACGGCCGACCTGCACGACGGCCGTGTAACTGCCGGACCACGCCGTGAGATGGCGCAGGGCCCCGCCGCGGGCGGCCAGCAGTCCCACCCGCAACTGCTCGTCGGTGGCGCCGCAGCAGCCGAGCACGGCGAGCCGTGCGGTGGGCGCGCCCTCGGGGGTCGCGGCGGTGATGACGCGGATCTCGTCGGGTCGCCAGTCGCCCACGGCCCACAGCGGATCGGGGTCGCCCCACAGGAGCTGGGACCCGACCGGATGGACGGTGCGCCCCTCCCCGCGATGGCCGACCGCGCCCACGGTGCCGAAGCTCGCGGCGATACTGCTCCACCCCACCAACCAACGCATCGCCGCCTCCACAGGCTGTGGACGAACCGGCGTACCAGGACACGGAGAACGCCGTCGCGGGACATGCTGCCACGACAAGGACGCACCGGAGGGGGTACGGGCGGCGCACGACGGATGTGCATGCGCCCCTGGCAAAGGCCTGGCCACGCCCTCCGCGGATCCCGCGCAACGGTCGGGGACGCTCCAGGAGTTGCGGCCGCCGGCCCGGAAGGCGGGCTGTGTCCCGTCCGGGCCGCGCGACAACCGCGATCCGGCCATGGTCGGGTCGACGCCCGATGGGCCGTGCGACCGTTGCGATTCAGCCATTCTGCGAAGGCGACGGAACCGCGCGTTTCACTCCGGCCGGTGCCCCATGGACATCCTGGAGGGAGCCCCGGGTGAAGCCCGGAAGGCCGGCGGGCGACCTCGCGACGTGACCCCGGAGCGGCCGCTCGGACCACGTGGACGTGCGGGCCGGCGCATCCCCCCGGTGCACCGGCCCGCACGTCCGCTCCCCCGAACCACCGTGCGGCGCACAGTCCGGGAGGTGTTCGTCACCTCCCGGACCGGTTCGCCGCCCGCGGGGACTGGGGCGGCGGATTCCCCCAGCCCGCCGAGTCCAGTTCAGCGGGCCGACCCACGCAGGACCCATCGAAGCGCTCCCGATTCGGCCGGGCGAGAGCGCACGGCCGGGCGCACGGCCACACACCAGGAGCACGGCCACGACGCACCCTGGCGCACGCACAACATTCCCGCCATACGGAGGTCTGCCCCTTAACGGTGGGGATGCAGCGAACTACGCTGGGTTTACCGATGTTCTCGACAGGGCGGCATATTCCACGGGGCCTGGCCAAATGCGTGTGCGGCCGGAGTGCCCGGGACCGCACCTGGGGAGAACACGGTACGAATGCCGCGCGCCCGACCGGTGACGCGGCGGCCGTCTGTGTGTCGAGGGGTGGCTCATGTCCAGGGAGCAACGCGGGCCGAACGAGAAGCTCGGCACGGTTCTCGCCCTCGCGGGAATCAGCAACGCCGGGCTGGCCCGGCGGGTCAACGACCTCGGAGCACAGCGCGGTCTGACACTTCGCTACGACAAGACCTCGGTGGCCCGTTGGGTCGCCAAGGGCATGGTGCCGCAGGGTGCCGCACCCCATCTGATCGCGGCGGCGATAGGGGCCAAACTCGGCCGCCCGGTCCCGCTGCACGAGATCGGGCTCGCCGACGCCGATCCGGCGCCGGAGGTGGGCCTCGCCTTCCCCCGTGACGTGGGGGACGCCGTGCGTTCCGCGACGGACCTCTACCGGCTGGATCTCGCGGGGCGCAGGGGCGGCGGGGGGATCTGGCAGTCGCTGGCGGGTTCCTTCGCCGTGAGCGCCTACGCGACCCCGGCGTCCCGATGGCTCATAACCCCCGCCGATCCTTCGGTGGCCCGCGACCCGTCCGCCGCCCAGGCCTCGATACTCGGCCCGGAGGGCGCGTCCGGGGCTCAGGGGGGCGGAGTCCCCGTCCAGCCGGGCCCGGACTCCGCGCCCGGCGTCCCGCCGCTGCGTGTCGGCCACAGCGACGTCACCAAATTACGCGAGGCGGCCCAGGACGCGCGCCGCTGGGACTCCAAGTACGGCGGGGGCGACTGGCGTTCCTCCATGGTCCCGGAGTGCTTACGGGTCGACGCCGCACCGCTCCTGCTGGGCTCGTACAGCGACGAGGTGGGCAGGGCCCTCTTCGGCGCATCCGCCGAGCTGACCAGGCTCGCCGGGTGGATGGCCTTCGACACCGGCCAGCAGGAAGCCGCCCAGCGCTACTACATCCAGGCACTGCGCCTGGCCCGCGCCGCCGCCGACGTTCCGCTGGGGGGATACGTCCTGGCGTCCATGTCCCTGCAGGCGACCTACCGCGGCTTCGCCGACGAGGGCGTCGACCTCGCGCAGGCAGCGGTCGAGCGCAACCGCGGCCTCGCCACCGCCCGCACCATGAGCTTCTTCCGGCTGGTCGAGGCGCGCGCGCATGCCAAGGCCGGCGACGCACCTGCCGCCGGGGCCGCGCTCAGGGCCGCCGAGAGCTGGCTGGAGCGGTCCAGGACCGGGGACTCCGACCCGTCCTGGCTGGGGTTCTACTCCTACGACAGGTTCGCCGCCGACGCCGCCGAGTGCTACCGCGACCTCAAGGCGCCCCGCCAGGCCCGCCGCTTCACCGAGCAGGCACTGTCGAGGCCCACCGACGAGTTCGTCCGCTCCCACGGACTGCGGCTCGTCGTCTCGGCCGTCGCCGAGCTGGAGTCGGGCAACCTCGACGCCGCCTGTGCCGCCGGGACCCGTGCCGTGGAGGTGGCCGGGCGCATCTCGTCGGCGCGCACCACCGAATACGTGCGCGACCTCCTGCACCGTCTGGAGCCGTACGGGGACGAGCCACGCGTGGCCGAGCTGCGCGAGAGGGCCCGTCCACTTCTCGTCACCCCGGTGTGAGGGTCCACCGGGATCGTCCCGGTATGCCCGGCCCGGTGACCCGTCTGCACGCCACGCCCCGCCCGCCCCTGGTTTGAGCCCGTTGTCAGTGGGTCAGTGCACTATCGGGGTGGGAGGTGGCGTGATGATGACGCACGCGGCGTACGACTGCGACGTACTGGTGATCGGTGGCGGGATCGTCGGTCTGTCGACCGCGTACGCGATCACGCGCACCGCGCCCGGCACCCGGGTCACGGTGCTGGAGAAGGAGTGGGCGCCCGCGCGCCATCAGACCGGGCGCAACAGCGGGGTGATCCACAGCGGCATCTACTACCCGCCGGGCTCGCTCAAGGCGCGCTACGCGGTCCGGGGGGCCGCCGAGCTGATCGACTTCTGTACGGAGCACGGCATCCCGCACGCGGTGACGGGCAAGCTCATCGTGGCGACCGGCAGCGACGAGCTGCCCCGGCTGCACGCCCTGGTGCAGGGCGGCCGGGCACACGGGCTGCCGGTCCGGGAGCTCGGCCCCGCCCAGATCGCGGAGTACGAGCCGCGGGTGCGCGGTCTCGCGGCGATCCGGGTGGGCACGACGGGGGTGTGCGACTTCACCGCGGTCGCCGTCCGCCTGGCCGCCGAGGCGAGCGCCGCGGGCGGACAGGTGAGGTACGGCGCGGAGGTCGTCGCCGTCGACCGGCGCTCCTGGGGCGTGGCGGTGCGCACGGCGGACGGCCAGGTGGTCAGGGCCCGCGTCCTCGTCAACTGCGCGGGGCTGCACAGCGACCGGGTGGCCGGTCTCGCCGGTGACGACCCGGGAGCACGCATCGTGCCCTTCCGCGGGGAGTACTACGAGCTGACCCGGCCCGAGCTGGTGCGCGGGCTCGTCTATCCGGTGCCCGATCCGGCATTCCCCTTCCTCGGGGTGCATCTGACCCGGGGCATCGACGGCACGGTCCACGTCGGGCCGAACGCGGTTTTGGCACTGGCACGCGAGGGGTACGGCCGCACGGTCGTCCACCCGCGCGAGCTGGCCGCCACCCTGGCCTGGCCGGGCTCCTGGCGGATCGCCCGCAGGCACTGGCGGTACGGGGCGGGCGAGGTGCACAGATCCCTCTCGAAGAGCGCGTTCACCCGGGCCGTCCAGCGGCTGCTGCCCGAGGTGACGGAGGCCGATCTGCGCCCGTCGCCGGCCGGGGTCAGGGCACAGGCGGTACTGCGGGACGGCACACTCGTGGACGACTTCCTGATCCGGGACGCCCCGCACACCGTGCACGTGCTGAACGCCCCGTCGCCGGCGGCCACCGCTTCCCTGCCCATCGGGAGGGAGGTGGCGCGACGGGCCCTGCTGCGGGCTCGCGCGACGGGGTGGACACCGCCCGCCGTAGAATCGGGTCATTGTGTCTGAGCCTGTGAACCCCACCCCAGAGACGCCCGGCCCCGCCCAGGAGACGCCCGGCGTCCCGCCGGAGGCCGCGCCCGCCACCGCGCCGGACGCGGACGCGGAAGCACGGCGTGCCGCGTCGTTCGAACGCCAGCGCAGACTGCGCCAGGAGCCCCGCTTCCCCGGCGGTCCCGCCGCCGACCCGGCGGGCTCGCACCACGAGCGCCGGATCCGCAGCTTCCAGCCGCGCCGCAGTCGGGTGACCACCGGCCAGGAGGAGGCCCTCCAGCGCCTGTGGCCCAAGTGGGGCCTGGACATCGACGGCCTGAGCGTCATCGACCTCCCCACGATGTTCGACGGCCTCCCGGTGGTCCTGGAGATCGGCTTCGGCATGGGTGAGGCCACGGCGCAGATGGCGGCCGACGACCCCGCCACCGGAATCCTCGCCGTCGACGTGCACACCCCGGGGCAGGGCAATCTGCTCGGGCTCGCCGACCGGGCGGGCGTGTCCAACGTCCGGGTCGCCAACGGCGACGCGATCATCCTGCTGCGCGAGATGCTGGCGCCCGCCGCGCTGGACGGGCTCCGGGTCTACTTCCCCGACCCCTGGCCCAAGAAGCGGCACCACAAGCGGCGGCTGATCCAGCCGGAGTTCCTCGACCTGGTGGCGCAGCGCCTGAAGCCCGGCGCGCTCGTCCACTGCGCGACGGACTGGGAGCCCTACGCCGAGCAGATGCTGGACGTCCTGACGGCGCATCCCCTGTTCGAGAACACCCGGGCGGACGGCGGCTTCGCGCCCCGGCCCGCTTTCCGGCCCCTGACGCGCTTCGAGGGGCAGGGCCTGGACAAGGGACACGTGGTCCACGACGTGCTGTTCACCCGTCGCTGACCAGCCGTCGACGGACCCCCGGCCGACGCACCGTGGCACGGTGTCGGTGCCTCTCGTTAGGGTCATCAGGTGTCCGAGTGGTCCGTACAGCACCAGCAGCCGGCCGTCCCGGTTCTCGAGGAGCAGCAGCTCGACGAGTACCTGGGCGCCGTACCGGAGCGCGGCCAGTGGCGTTACCGGCCGAGCCGCGTCGGCATGGTCTGGCGCAGCAAGGCCTTCCGCGCCGGTGCGGTCGTCACCGTCCTCGCCCTCTGCGGGCTGGTGATCCTGGCCCTGGTGCGCGAACAGACCGGCACCGAGGGCTTCCTGGTGGGTCTCGGCCTGGCCGTGCTGCCCGTGCCGCTGCTGATGGCGGCGTTCCGCTGGCTCGACCGTGTCGAGCCGGGCCCGTGGCGCAATCTGCTGTTCGCCTTCTCCTGGGGCGCCTGTGCCGCCGCGCTCGTCGCCATCATCGCCAATTCCTTCGCCACCCGGTGGATAGCCACGGCCACCGCGGATCCGGCGAGCGCGGACACCCTCGGCGCCACCGTCATCGCACCGGTCGTCGAGGAGACCGCGAAGGCGGCGGCCGTCCTGCTGATCTTCCTCTTCCGCAGACGGCAGTTCGGCGGTGTCGTCGACGGAATCGTGGTCGCCGGTTTCACCGCGACCGGCTTCGCCTTCACCGAGAACATCCTCTACCTGGGCCAGGCCTTCGGTGAGGACCAGGAGCTGGGGACCACGGGGCTCGCCTCGCTGACTGCCGGGACGTTCTTCGTCCGTGTGGTGATGTCGCCGTTCGCGCACCCCCTGTTCACGGTGCTCTCCGGCATCGGCTTCGGGCTCGCGGCGCTGGGCGGCGCGCGCCACCGGGTGCGCCGGGTGCTGCTGCCGCTGCTCGGACTCGCCATGGCCATGGGCATGCACGCCCTCTGGAACGGCTCGTCGTCCTTCGGCCCGTACGGCTTCTACGCGGTGTACGGCGCGTTCATGGTGCCGTGCTTCGGCCTGGTGACCTGGCTGGCCGTCTGGTCCCGCCAGCGGGAACTGCGCACGCTCTCCACGGAGCTGCCGGTGTACGCGGCGGCCGGCTGGCTCGGCCCCGCCGAGCCGCCCGCACTCGCCTCGATGCGGGCACGGGGAATGGCCCGCGACATGGCACGGCACTGGCACGGTTCCCAGGACCGCGCCCGGGGCAGGGACGCCGCCCGTGCGGTCGCGGAGTACGAGTCGTTCGCGACGTCCCTGGCCATGCTGCGCCGGCGCGCCCGTCACGACGGTGCGGGCGCCGACTTCGCCGTCCGGGAGCAGGAGTTGCTGCACCACCTCTGGCAGCGCCGGGAGGTCGCGGGCCCCGCGCTGGCGAACGCGGCCCGCATGACGGGCCGGATGCATGCCGACGGGCGGCCCCCGCAGGTGCCGTTCCCCCGCCGGCCCCCTCACGGCGCTCCGGCCCCGCAGCAGATTCCGGCGCCGCACCGCCACTACGGCGGCTACAACCCCTACCTGGAGCACGGCCCCCGTTCCGCCCCGCCCCCCGGGACTCCCCCGCACTGAACGCCCGGACGCGCGAGCCGGGGCAGGTGGTGCCAGGACCTCTCAGGCCGAGGCCTCGGTGAGCTCGGCCAGCTGGCTCTCCGTCAGTTCCAGTCCGGCCACCGCCACGAGCGCGGGCAGCTGTTCGACCGTGCGGGCCGAGGCGATCGGCGCGACGACGGTCGGCCGGGACGCCAGCCAGGCCAGCGCCACCGTCGCGATCTCGGCCCCGTGCTCCTGAGCCACCCTGTCGAGCGCCCCGAGTACCTTGCGGCCGCGTTCGGTCTCCAGGTGCTTCCCCGCGCCTTCGGCCCGCGCGCTCTCGACGGCCGCCCCCGGCCGGTACTTGCCGGTGAGAAAGCCCGAGGCGAGCGCGAAGTACGGGACGGACACGAGACCCCCGGCCGCCGCGGTGTCCTGGAGCGGGCCTTCGTAGGTGTCGCGCGAGACGAGGTTGTAGTGCGGCTGCAGGGCGACGTAGCGGGCCAGGCCCTCGCGCTCCGAGAACGCCAGGGAGGCCTTGAGCCGCTCCGGGCTGATGTTGGACGCCGCGATCTCCCGGACCTTGCCGGCCTTCACCAGCTCGTCGAGGGCGCTGATGATCTCCTCGACGGGGACCGTCTCGTCGTCGAAGTGCGTGTACAACAGGTCGATGTGGTCGGTACCGAGCCGGCGGAGCGAGGCCTCGGCCGCCCCCTTGACGGTGGCCGCCGACAGCCCCTTGTACTCGGGGTGGGCACCGACCTTGGTCGCGACGATGATGTCCTCCCTGCGGGAACGCGCGGACAGCCACGCGCCGATCACCGCCTCCGACTCACCACCCTCGTTGCCCGGGACCCAGGCCGAGTAGGAGTCGGCGGTATCGATGAAGTTGCCGCCGGCGGCCGTGTACGCGTCGAGGACGGCGAAGCTGGTGTCCCGGTCGGCGGTCCAGCCGAAGACGTTGCCGCCGAGAGCGAGGGGGAAGACCTGGAAGCCCGAGTTTCCGAGCGGGCGCAGTGATGTCATGCCTCAGCTCAACACATCGGCGGAGCCGCGTATTCCGCTCGCCGCCCGCACCGTGAAGGACCGGCGGCCCTGGCGTCGGGGGGTTGTGCGCCAGGGCCGCCGGAGTGCGGGTGCGCCGTGTGCCGGCGCGGGCACTCAGATCGAGAGGCCCTTGCTGCGCAGCCAGTTCATGGGGTCGATGCCCGAGCCGTCCGCGGTGTGCACCTCCAGGTGCAGGTGCGGACCTGTCACATTGCCGGTGGCGCCGACGCGGCCGATGGTGTCGCCGGTGCTGACCTTCTGGCCGGCGGTGACGTCCATCGACGACTGGTGGCAGTACCAGATCTCGGTACCGTCGTCGAGTTCCAGCACCGTGCGGTAGCCGTAGGAACCGGACCAGCCCGCCGACTTCACCGTGCCGCTGTGCACGGCCTTGACCGGGGTGCCGGTGGGAGCCGCGAAGTCCAGACCGGTGTGGTAGCCGGAGGACCACATCGAACCGGCCTGGCCGTACGTCGAGGTGATCGTGTACGAGGAGGTCGGGAGGGCGAAGCTCAGGGCGAGCTTGGCGAGGCGCTCGGCCTCGGCCTTCTTCTTCGCCGCTTCCTCGTCGGCCTTCTTCTTCGCGGCGGCCTTGGCCTCCGCGTCGCTCTGCTGCTCGGCGGCCTGGGCCGCGGCCTCCTCGGCCGCCGCCTTCTCCTGCGTCGCCTTGGCCTCGGCCTCGGCCCCGGCCTGCTGCTGCTCGGCCTGCTGGAGGATGCGGGCACGCAGCGCCTCGCCGGCGTCCGTGGTGCCCTGCTCGGCCTCGGCGGCGGTGATGCCGGCCGTGGTGAGCGGAGAGGACGCGGTGACCGTGCCGCCCTGATCGGTGTCGCCGGACAGATAAGCGCCCACGCCGGGCAAGGACTTGGCGTCGGGAAGATTGTCAGCGATGGAATCGGGAAGGGAGATGGAGACCGGCGGTTTGCTCTGCGCGGTGGCCATGCCTCCCGCGCCGACGGCCGCGATGACACCGACGCCGAGGACGGTGGAGCTACGGGCGAGACCGCGCTGCTTGGCTACGCGGTGCTTGCCGCGTACGGGACGGATGGACTCCTCGGTGGGGTTCCATTCCTCCCACGTCCTGCCCTGGTCGCCGGGACCGGCGGGCCTGAAGGGTGCCGGAGCCTCGGGGGCAGGCTGATTTGACGCCACGTGGGCGCACTCCTTTCCTTCCTTCTCGCCTACCGGGTTAGCTGACGGGTTCGGAGCAGGAAGGTCTCCTACGGGCCCCTTCGTCCCTCGCGGGAGTCAGGCGTCCGATTCACCCCATGTAGGTGGTTCCCCGGTTCCCTTGCGGGATTCGGCGCTGCGCACGGTGCCGCCTCTGGCGACGACTGGGACAACCGCGCTGCGTTATCGAACGTTAATAGACATGCGGGTCCGATACCAAGCGGTTCCCACAGATCGTTCACGGCCCCGGCCCGGACTTCACGGGGCCAATCGGCCTCAAACGGGCGAGTTGCACACCCCTCACGCGCACAGCAGTCTCTGACGTTACGTCACATGTTCTGCGGAGCGACGCCCTTTGATTACGGACGGTCGTCTTCGGTCATTCACGATCCCGTCCCACGATCTTCACCGTCTTCCGTCGCCCCTGCTGCCGCCTGGACGGCCGCCCGACCGCGAGCAACGCGAGGTCGTCCGTCGACCGCCCCCCGGTGTGCAGCCGGACGTCGTCGGTGAGGGCCGAGAGCAGCTCCTCCGGCCCCGGGAAGATCCTGCCGCGCAGCCGGGCCGCCGGATCGTAGAAGACCCCGTCGGCGTCCCGCGCCTCCGAGAGTCCGTCGGTGAACGCCAGGAAGGTCGCACCGGCCGGCAGCGGCCACTCGTCCGCACGGTCCGGCCACGCGTCCAGGCCCATCCCGAGCGGCAGGGCGGGCTCGGTCGGCCTCAGGACGTCGAGCGCACCGTCCGCGTGGAGCACCAGAGGTTCGGGATGTCCGCGGTTGACGACCCGCAGCGTGTCCGCACCCACCGGGATCTCGGCGAGCACGGCCGTGACGAACCCCTCCATCGAGTCCAGCCCGCCCCGCCGCGTGCTCTCCCGCGCGAGCGCCCGCTCGAGCCGCTGGACCACGCCCTCCAGCGAGAGCTCCTGTTCGGACGCCTCCCGGAAGGCGCCGATCACGACGGCCACCGCCGCCACCGCGTCCAGGCCCTTGCCCCGCACGTCCCCGACCACCAGCCGCACCCCGTACGGCGTGTCCGCGACGGCGAACAGGTCACCGCCGACGAACTCGTCCGCCTGGGCCGCCTCGTACCGCGCCGCGACCAGCAGACCGCCGATCCGGTCCTCCGGCACGGGGAGCACCGCGCGCATCGCGGTCTCCGCGATGACCCGCGCCGAAGCCAGCTGCTCGTTGCCGCGCTGTACGACACGGTTGATGACGAGCGCGAGCCCGGCGACGGTGACCAGGGTGAGCAGGTCCGTGATCGGGACGACGTCGGCGAGCATGCCGTCGGAGACGCGGATGGCGAGGACGACGAGGATCGCCGCCACGCCGACGCGGATCGTGGACGCCAGCGAGAAGAAGGGAGCGGCGATCAGCGGTGCCGCGGCGAAGAGCGGCACGGCGCTGACCTCGGGCGGGGTCTCGAGGTCGACAACCACGCCGCAGCAGATCATCAGCGGGGGCAACAGACGCACGAGCCTGCGCGCCCGCTCGTTCCCCTGTGCGCGCCCCTGCCGTACGTCCCGCTTCCCCACCTGTGCACTCCTGCCCGTCCGCCCACGGCTGCGGACGGTACCGCGCCCCGACCCGGCCGGCCGGAGCCGCGCCGTGGCGCGACCGCTCATCGGCCGAAGGAAGGAGCGCACCGCCGCCACGTTCCTCCGGGGGTCAGCCGGAGAGCCGGTGCCGAGCGTAGATCGTCAGTGCATCCCGTACGAAGACGGCGGTTCCGTCCCCGTGGCGATCGTAGTTCTTCGCGAAGCGTGGATCGGCGGCGTACATCTCGCCGAGCCCGCTCACATACGAACGGGTGACCTCCGTCGTCACCGACAGCCACTCGCAGTGCCGCCGTGCGATGTCCTGCACCTCGTCGCTTCCCGCTTCCAGACCGGCGGCACTCGCCGCACCGTAGTCGCGGGCGATGACGTCGTGCGCGTCCTGGAACGCCGCACGCTCGGCGGTGCTCAGCCCGCGCCACCACCGGTCGCCCCGCTCGTACGCCTCCCGGCCCCACCGCTCGCCGACCTCCTGCTCGTACGCCGTGTGGTCGAAGCCGTCGAACACTTCCCCGGCCATGAGTTCCTCCCCTTCCTCGGTCCTGTGGAGAGTGGTCCGTACCGAGGCGATCTGCCGTCCGATGCGCTCCCGCTCCTGCTCCAGCAGGCGCAGATGGGCCCGGAGCGCCACGGAGGTGTCCCGCTGCCCCTCGAGTACCGCCTTGATCGCGGGCAGCGAGAGCCCCAACTCCCGCAGCAGCAGGATGCGCTGGAGCCTGACCAGTGCGCCCTGGTCGTAATAGCGGTAGCCGTTCGCACCCTTGCGGCTCGGCACGAGAAGACCGAGGTCTCCGTAGTGCCGGAGCGTGCGACTGGTGGTGCCGGCTCGCCGGGCGATTTCCTGGATGGACCACTCCATGCCGGAAACGCTAGATCTTTACGCAACGTCAAGGTCAAGCCCGGCACCCTCGGGCCGGTCCGACGCACGACAGAGGCCCGGATCCTTGATAAGGATCCGGGCCTCTGTCTTCAGTAGCGGGGACAGGATTTGAACCTGCGACCTCTGGGTTATGAGCCCAGCGAGCTACCGAGCTGCTCCACCCCGCGTCGTTGTGATTGCAACTCTACGCCATCCGGGACGGTGCTCCGACCACTTTCCCCACCGGTGCCGTCCGCCCTTGCCCCGAGGGGTGGGCGCCGCCCTCCACGATTGCGGGCCCTGCGCGGCGGCGCGACGCTTGAAGGACACGACATTCGGTGTTCGGTCCCGTCTGCGCGGCATCCTCAGGTGCCGGCTTCGGCCCAGCAGCCTCACCCGACGAGATGGAGCCAGGGGAGGCCGGGCGCACGCTCGCGAGGAGACGGCCATGGACGGCACCACGCTGGAGACCATGAGGACCGCACTGCGCGGCCCGGTCATCGGCCCGGACGACCCGGCGTACGACCAGGCGCGCACGGTCTACAACGCCATGATCGACAGAAGGCCGGCAGCGGTGGTCCGCTGTCACGACACCGCGGACGTCATGGCGGCCGTCGATTTCGTCCGTGAGCACGGCCTGGACGTGGCCGTCATGGGCGGTGGCCACAGCGGCCCCGGCCTGGGCGTCGTCGACGGGGCGGTCACGATCGACCTCTCCCCCATGGGCGGCGTACGCGTCGACCCCGCCACCCAGACCGCCCAGGCGGACGGCGGCGCGACACTGGGCGAGTTCGACCACGCCACGCACGCCTTCGGCCTCGCCACCCCGTCGGGCATCATGTCCACGACGGGAATGGGAGGCCTCACGCTCGGCGGCGGTCACGGCTGCCTCACCCGCAAGTACGGCCTCACCGTCGACAACCTGGTCTCCGCCGACGTCGTCCTGGCCGACGGCAGCTTCGTGGCCGCGAATCCGAGTGAGAACGCCGATCTGTTCTGGGCGCTGCGCGGCGGCGGCGGGAACTTCGGAATCGTCACATCGTTCGACTTCGAGCTGCACCCGGTGGACACGGTGGGCGTCGGGATCACCGTATGGCCGCTGGAGCACTTCCAGGACGTGATGCGCTGGTACCGCGACTTCCTGCCGCAGGCGCCGGACGACCTGTACGGCTTCTTCGCCTCGCTGTCCGTTCCCCCCGGCCCGCCCTTCCCCGTGGAGATCCACGGACAGAAGATGTGCGGTGTCGTCTGGTCCTCCACGGCCGATCCCGAAGCCCTGGAGGAGACCCTCGCCGTGGTCAACGAGCCCGCGCCGCCGGCCTTCCACTTCACGGCTCCGATGCCCTACCCGGCGCTGCAGACCATGTTCGACGCACTTCTGCCCGCGGGGCTCCAGTGGTACTGGCGCGGTGACTTCTTCGACAGGATCACCGACGACGCGGTCGACGTGCACGCGGCCTTCGCGGAGCAGCTCCCCACCGGCCAGTCGCTCATGCACCTCTACCCGGTCGACGGGGCCGCGGGCCGGGTCGGAGCGGACGACACCGCGTGGGCCTATCGTGACGCCGTCTGGTCGGGTGTCATCGCGGGCGTCGACCCGGACCCGGCCAACGCCTCCGCACTGCGGGACTGGGCAGTCGGATACTGGGAGGCGCTGCACCCGCACTCGATGGGCGGCGCCTACGTCAACTTCCTCGGCACCGGTGAGTCCCCGGACCGGGTCCGCGCCACCTACAGCGGCCACTACGACCGGCTGGCGAAGGTCAAACAGCACTACGACCCGCACAACCTCTTCCACGCAAACCAGAACATCGAGCCCGCACCGCGGCACTGACCGTGACGCCGGGCTCGCAATTCCGAGGGAAAGCCGTGCTGGGAGGGTTACAGTCGGCATGCACCGCATGATGATCCGGACGCCCCCGGAGCGGCGCGGCACCGGTAGCGGCACTTCGTCGCCCTACCGGTCGGGACCATTGCGGCCACGCACACCAACGGCTCGGTCACGGGGCTCACCGCACACCTACACATACAGGACACCGAGATGACCGACATGCCTGCCCGCTCGAACCAGCGGCACTCCGACGGCGCGACCGCGGACGCGGCCACCGCCACCCCGATGCCCAGCCCGCAGTACGCCGGCCTGTTCATCGAGCCCGACCTGCCGCCGGTGACCGACGAGCCCGAGTGACCGGACGGCCGCAGGCCTGCCGTGAGTGACCGGCATGGCCGTACGGTCGTTGAACGGCCATGCGCATCCGTATCGGCGTGGTCGTCCTCGCAGTGGTCCTGCTGATCGCCGCGTTCATCTCGAACATCCCCACCGAGGCCGAGGCCGAGGCGGCCTGCCGACGGGCCCTTGACAACACGTCGACGTGGACCAACCGGCCTGACGTCTGCGTGGACGTGTCCGCAGAGGCCTACCGGACGTTCCTCCTGATGTACGCACTGCGCCAGGAAGGCCTGGACTGAGGGCTGCCCCGTAGGCGGGCCCCAGGGCACCCCGGGGGGCCCGGGGAGCATGAGACGGCGGCGGGGCACGTGATGGACGTACGTCGCCCAAAAGCCGGGTCGATGCCCGTGCGGCGGAAACGTTGCGGAACGCCGGAGCGCCCCGACCGGGTCGACCGGTCGGGGCGCTCCGGGTGACGGGGTCGAGCTCGGACGGACACTTTGCCGGCCGTGGCCGGGCCGGCCTTGTCGCCGCTCGCGCCGGGACGGACCAGGCCCGGGATGAAGGCGGCGACCGCGGCGGCCACGAGAGCCACGAGAGCCACGAGAGCCACGACGCAGCCGATCGCCGGTACCCGTACCGTCCCGCTGTTCGCCCCGGGCTCCGCCCGCCCCGCGGACAACCACAGCGTGATCATCGAGTTCCTCGTCGAGGACGAGGACGTGGGACCGGGTGCACCAGAGGCTGACCGCCTTCGTCACCGACTTCGTGACGGGGCCCACCACGACGCCCTGGGGCAACCGGTCGCTCCTGTTCCGCGACCCGGACGGCAACCTCGTCAACTTCGTCACCCCCGTGACCGCGGCGGCCATCGAGAAGTTCGCACACTGACACCGCACAGCGGCGCGGCCGGGAGCCCGGGAACGACGGAGCGCCCCTTCCGGACGAACCGGAAGGGGCGCTCGGTACCAGGTCGGAGGGGTTTCCCCCGCCCGGTCGATCGGTAGGCCGTGTGGGACTCGAACCCACAACCAACGGATTAAAAGTCCCGGCAGTGTTCTGCCGGGACTTCCGTGGGCTTCCCCGTTGGTCCGGAAGTACCTGGTCAGAGGGACGGCTTCTGTTGTTCGATCCGCGGTTGTGCGTGCCGTGTCAGGACGTCCGCTCACGCATCGCTCACGCATCGCTCACGCAGCCAGGGCACCGTCGAAAGTAACTGGGACAACATGTGCAACCCGGGGCCCCTGCACGGATTGCGAACGTCCTGAGCTATGTAGGGAGGAGGCAGTAGAGGTCAGCCGCTGCGCACGGTGCCGGACGTCGAATGCCCGGGGTGCGCGGCTCCAAGGTGGTTTCTAGCAGTCGTTGCAACACGTTCGTAGTGGTGTACCGACGCTTGAGGGGTCTTGCTTCACTTCCCGTCGGTGTCGGCGGGGAGTGAAGCATCTTCGGGTGTCGGGTCCTCGGGCGGTCTGCGGTATCGGCCCATGCTGGCCATGACCAGGACAGTCATGGCCGGGGCTGCGAGCCCGTAGGCCAGGGGAAGGGTGTCCTTCAGCAGGTTGTACAGAACGAGCACGCTGATGAGACCGGTGATCAGCAGAGGGCGTCGGATGATGTGCCGCGCGGCAATTTTCAGGCGCTGGCCTGCCCGGGCTTGGGTGAGTCGTTCCCATTCTGACGCTGCCATGCCATCACCTTAGGGCTGGTCTGTGTGTCCGGTGCGGGATCGGCCTCCTTGGCCGGATGCTCAGAGCAGTTGACGCAGGCGCTCGGCCGGGGTTTCCCAGTCGAGCGCTCTGCGTGGGCGGCCGTTGAGCTGAGCCGCGACGACATCGAGGCGCTCACGGCCGTGGACGGACAGATCGGTGCCCTTGGGAAAGTACTGCATGAGCAGACCGTTCGTGTTCTCGTTCGAACCGCGCTGCCATGGACTGGCCGGATCGCAGAAGTAGCACCAGCACGGGGCTGCCGCTTTGCGCACTCGCGGCATCTCTGCCGGCGGTGTAATCGCGGACCCCTGCGGCTTCCTCCATTCCGTGCAAGGCCACGTTGAAGAGCAATGGGCTGATCACCCCACCCTGCGGAGTTCCCTCCTCGGTCGGGGCAAACCGACCGCGATCCACGACCCCGGCCTTCAGCCACTGACGGACCAGTCCCCGGGCGGGGAAGGTGCCGAGTGCAGCCATGAGCCGGGCGTGGTCGATACGGTCGAACGCCACAGTCAGGTCCGCGTCGAGTACCCACACACGCTGCGGGTTCTTCCCGTTGAGCGTGGAGTAGATGGCCCCAATCGCGTCGCGACAGCCGCGGCCGGGCCGAAAGCCGTCGTTCTCCAGAATTCGATGTGTCTCATGAGACAGGTCGGGAGGTGGCTTCTGACAACGAGACCTGGCCCTCTGGCAGTGAGATTCGGTCCCACTTGACGATCTTTGGGGTGTCGCCGAGATAAGCGCCAAAACCGCCAGGGTCTCGGCGGTCAGCCGGGCGGGCTGCGACGGGTGCGCAGCGCCAGTACCAGGCAAACCGTGGTCGCGGCGATGGCGAGTGAGGCGGGCAGACGGGCCCATGAGGTGCCCGCGACCGGTGCTTGGGCGGCGAGCAGTACCACTGCGGTCGCGGCGGCGGCCGCCAGTGCGGGTGTCGCCTGCGGGCAGTCGGGCGGGGCGGTGACACCGGCTGTCCACGGGTCGGTGACGAGCAAATAGGCAAGCAGCAGGGCGGCGATGCAGATGACCAGCCAGACCGGGGGGCCGGTGGCCGCGGCGACCGCGATCGCCGCCGCCGGCAGCACGGTCGTCCTACGGCGGGCCGCGACGGTCCGCCAGCGCATGAAGGTCAAGACTGGGCGAGCGTCGACCATCGGAGCGGCCCACCACGCGGCCGCCGCCGCCCCCAGGACCAGCATCCTGACCAGCAATGGTGCGTGCAGGGCGGCTGGCGGGTCGCAAGCGGCGACGGCAAGGGCCGTTCCGAGCAAGCGGTCGGTGATGCGGGAGGTGAGACGTCCGATGAGCAGGGCGGCTCGGCTGTCGGCCGGGCGCGAGCCTGGCCGGGCGGGGGCGGTGGTCATCGGGTCCCCCCGTGGATGCGGGTGCGCATCAGCGGTGCAAGGGCGAGGTCGAGGGTCTCGCCGGGCCGGTGGGCGACGACCGCGATGCCGCGTTCCACCAAGGCGAAGCGCATGGCGTCGCGGTCAGCCCGCCACAGCCGCAGCGCGAGTTCACTTTCGGTGTAGCCGGGTTCCAGGACCGGCTCGCCGGTGGGGATCTCGACCACGACCATCGGGTTGGCCCGTCCGCGCACCTGGTGCAGGATGTCGAAGATCCGCTGGTCGATCAGCGGCGTGATGATGTAAACCAGCGCTCCTTCGGGCAACGCGGGGGGTGGGAGCAGGCTGAGTCCCTCCGTGCGGTACGCGCGGTCCTTGCGGACCTCCAGCACACTCTCGACGATGCGGTAGAAGTACCCCTGGCCGCTGCCCGGTTGCAGCCAGCGGGTCGCGCCGCCAACCGATACGACGCCGACCCGGTCGTGGGTGCGCAGGTAGGCGCGGACCAGCCCGGCAGCGGCCCGGAAGGTCTCGTCGAGCGAAGACGTGCCGGTGACCGGGTCGACTACGTCGGCGAGCACATCCAGCAGCACCACGGTGTCGGCGGTGCGCTCTGCGGCGAACTGGTGGACCTGCAGGGTGCCGCGGCGGGTGGTGGCAGGCCAGTGGATCCGCCGCTGCCGTTCGCCGCGCACATACGGGTGGACGCCGGTGACCTCGACACCCTCGCCGCGCTGCACGGCGGTGTGCTCGCCGAGCCGTTGCGGTAGCCGGACCGGGATGGGCGTGAGGCTGGCGTGTTCGGGCAGTGGGAAGACGGCGATCTCACCGAGTTCGGCCCGGACGGTGCGCCGGGTCAGCCCGCCGTGGTCGTAGACGTCGACGTCGACCGTGCCGAGCGTCCAGCGGCCCCAACGCTGCGCGGTCAGGACGAGGTCGACGCGGTGCGGGCCGACCGCGAGGTGGTGGAGCCGGACCCCGTGACCGAGGGTGACGCCGGGGTCCAGGCGGCCGTTCTCACCGTCGTAGGACACCGTGATCCGCACCGTCACCTGCTCTCCTTCGAAGCACCGCCGCGGCCCTACCTCGGCCTCGGCCGTCACCCCTTCCGGGCGCGGCCCACTCGGCATGGCGAGGGCGAGCAGCACCAGGGGCGCGGCGGCGAGAGCTAGTACCCAGGGGCGCCCGGTGACCAGCGCGGCGGCCAACGCGACGACGGCCAGCGTGCCTAGGCGCAGGGCGCGTTCACCGGCGCGCCAGCCGGGCGGAGGCGGTGGCGGGGGCTGGGCGGTCGCGTCGTGGGGGCCGTCCAGGGCCCGTTGGACGGCAGCGGCCGCCCTGCGGGCCGGCAGGGGCTCCGTCATGACGCGATCGGCGTGCTCGGAATGGTCTGCGGGGCGTGCACGGATTGCACTATCTCGCGCATTGCGTCGTCGCTGTCGATCTGCCGGACCCACAGCTCCGGCTTGAGGGTGACGCGGTGCGCGAGGGCCGGCACCGCTACGGACTTGACGTCCTCCGGGGTCACGTAGTCCCGCAGGTCCAGGACGGCACGGGCGCGGGCGAGCTGCACCAGGGCCAGGCCGCCGCGCGGAGAGGCGCCGACCTGGATGTGGGGGTGGGCCCGGGTGGCGCGGACCAGCGCGACGACGTACTCCAGCAGGTCGTCGTCCACCTCGACGCGTTCAACGGCGGCCCGCATGGCCAGCACCTCGTCCGGTCCGCTGAGCGTGCGCAGTACAGCCTCGGGGGCTGCCCGATCGACACGCGCGCGCAGCATGCCTGCCTCCTCGGACGCCGTCAGATAGCCCATACGAACCCGCAGCAGGAACCGGTCGAGCTGGGCCTCGGGCAGGGTGTACGTGCCCTCGTACTCGATGGGGTTGGCGGTGGCGACGACCACGAAGGGCTTCGGTAGCGGCCGGGTACTTCCATCGATGGACACCTGGGACTCGGCCATCGCCTCCAGCAGCGCGGCCTGGGTCTTGGGCGGGGTGCGGTTGATTTCGTCGGCGAGCAGCAGTTGGGTGAAGACCGGTCCGGGCCGGAAGACCATGTCAGCAGTCCGTTGGTCGTAGAACGGAGCTCCGGTGACGTCGGAGGGCAGCAGGTCGGGGGTGAACTGGATGCGGCGGAAGTCCAGGCCGAGAGCGGTGGCGAAGGAGCGTGCCAGCAGCGTCTTCCCGAGTCCCGGCAGATCCTCGATGAGGACATGGCCGCCGGCGAGGATGCCGAGCATCACCAGCGCCAGCGGTTCCGTCTTGCCGACCACGGCCGTGCGGATCTCATCGAGCACGGCCGCAGCCCGTTCGCCTGCCTGTCGGGGCGTCAGGGTGTTGTGGTCCGAAGTGGGTTGCGGGCTGGTCACGGTCGGTTCCTCACAGGGCAGGGGTCGGGATGCGCGGGTTGGGGGGTCGGCCGAAGCGCCACCGGTCACAGGGCTTCCAGGCGGTCGAGCAGGGAGCGCAGGACGGGCTCGGGGAGAGCGGGCTGCGGAGCGGGCACCTCAGGATCGATCCACCGCCACAGCTCAGCTCCGACCAGTGCCCGGGCCCCCTGCGGGTTCCGGTACATCGCCACGCCGTGCCGTTCGGCCAGCCGGGCGGCGAACAGCCGCTGCAACTGCGGCCGCATGACAGTGTCGAAGTGCGCTTCGCTGTCGCCCGCGAAGGTGATGGCCACGATGCGCTGCCATCCGCCGAGGGTCGGGGCCCGGCTGTCCAGCAGGCGCACCGGTTTGCGATAGCCGCTGTACTGGGCGGCGCCGCCCGCGGCATAGCGCCCCAGAGCCAGCGCGACTGCGGTGATGAGGGCGAGGCCGGTGGCGGCCGCCGCGGCACCGTCGGCCAGGGCGAGCAGCACTACGGTCGCGACCGCGGCGGTGCCCAGTACGGCCAGCGAGTGGCGTACCGAACCGGACCTTCCGAGAACGGAGTTGACGATGGCCCGTATCCGGGCGGGCGCCTTCATGAGGTACCCGTCACGGCTTCGGGTTCAGACGTCCGAGAGCGCAGGCTGTCGGCGATCTCGGCGAGCGCGGCTGCGGCCCGGTCGCGGTGGCTGCCGTCCATCGGGTGCGTGGAGTAGCGGGCCTCGCGGAACAGAGCGGTGAGCGCGGCGGCGGCCGCCTCTGTGGGCAAGCCGCCGGCGACGGCCCGCTCCAGCAGGTCCTGCGGGCTGTCCGAGGCGCGCCGGGTTACGCCGGAGCCGGCGAGCGACGCCTCCATGGCGGCATAGCCGGCGATGACGGCCGCGCGGGCGTCGGTTCCGTCCAGCAAAGCACGGCGCAGATACCGCCACAGATACAGTCCGGCGATCATGACGACCACGACAAGCAGGGCGATGCCGAGACCGAGCAGAATGCGCGTCACCCCGAAGTGCATGCTGTGGCCGGCGTGCTCGGCATGCTGTGCGGGCGGCGGGATGGGTAGCGGGTCTTGCCGCGGGCTGGGAAATGGTAACGACTCGTGGTCGTCCCCGTGGCTGCTGCGGGGCGGACCGAACTGGTGCAGGACCATGATGAGCAGGGGGACGACCAGTGTCGCGGCCAGCAGGATGCGGCTCACGCCGTCGGCCATCCGCTGTTCCACCGGGTTGAGTTCCCGGGCGGCCCCGACCTGCTCCCTGTACTTCCCGCGCAGCGCCAGGCCGCCAAGGAGTGACAGCAGAGCGAGGCCGACCACGAGGACGGCGTTGGCGCCGAGCGGCCCGCGCCCCTTGGCCAACAGACTCGTGTCGGGGCGCAGCAGCAGTGCTCCCAGGGCCGCTCCGCCCACCACCAGTACCGTCAACGCGGCCTGTAGGGCGCCGATCGTGCTGTACCGGCGTCGCCCGCCCGCCGCGTGCTGCAGCCCCACGCCGCCCCCTCCCTTGTGATCGGCCCGGCCCTGCGCGCCGTCCCCGGTCACCTGTCGCCGATCCCCCAGCTTGACGGAATCCTGACACGGCGAGGCACGCCGCTTCATTGCCGCCTTCCGGCAATCCTTGCGGACCTTTTCTGCCGTCTCTCGGTTACGGCCGGACGAGCCGGCAGCGGCGGTGTCCGGTGAGGTGTGGGGGTGCCCGGTCTTCGCGTTGATGCCGACTATCTGGCATGCGTGCTCGTTACTGAAGCCCTGCTGCATGAGCCGGAATATGTCTCCCGCTCACGCAGCAGCTTCTTTGGCCCCTGAGCCGTCCGGATCTCCCGGATCTTGAAGTCCATCGCATCCCCCTGAACTGGGGTGTTGCGACAACCACTAGAACCCAAGCAACCGTCGGGCATCGGTCCTCCCTGCTCGGCATCACGACAATCCGGTTCTCACTTCAAGAACCAAACCGACCAGCGACAGAAACGCTATGACCCAACCCGGGGCGCGGAGCGATCTTGGTGACACCTCCTCAACCGGGCCCGGCAGAACAAGCAACAGAAAGTCGTACACGCGGTCTGCCGCGTGCCCGATATTGGCCCCTACCAGGATCCCCGCAGGGAGCGTCAGACCGAAGATCACTACTCCTACAACGCTCATTTCTTGTGGACCGCGGCCGGCCAGTTCAAAGACTTCCAGGTGATCCATTGCACCTCTTCCCGCCTGACGGGTGGTTGGTCCGACAGCCTCGGCGGCGGGCATGAGGGAATCTCCCTGTCTGCCCGCCGGACAGTCAGCTTCATGAAAGCGCGACGCTACCGTCCGCGCCGCGCGGCCCCGGCGGGCCAGACCACGTCGACCGCCAGCCCGGCCTGGCGGGCTTGCCCAACAGTGTCGGCAGTTCCGCCGCCCTTGCCCGAAGGAGGCGTGCCGTCCCACACCGCGATGAGGCGATCCGCGCGGCGCAGCAGCTCGGCGTTCGCCGCGTCGTAGGCAGCCCGGTCCGCCGTCGCGTGAGGCAGCGTCACCACCTCCCCGGCCGTCTCGACCAGGTGGTCGAAGACTGCGGCGTGGGCCGGCTTGACCTTCGTGGTGCGGTAGTCCTCGGAGGGGATCACGGCGATCAGGCGGCCTCCGATCGCGGTCACCTCTTCCGCGAAGAGACTGTCTGCCCCCGCGGCGATGCACGACACCCCGGTCAGGTCTTCGCTGTACTTGGCGAGCAGGTCTCGCAGCGCGGCCCGTACCAGGGGCACGGTCTCGTCGGTCAGGTCCATGTGCCCGGTCACGGCAAGCGTCGTCATGCGCCCGTTCCTCAGCTCGACAGCAGGTCGCGGATACTATCCCGTGCCTCACGCACGGGACGTGAAGCGCTGTGTCCCACGGTGTAGGGATACAGCTTCCCGAGCTGTGCACGGACACGCCCCGACTGCGTACCTCGCGCGGCCTGGACCGCCAGGACAGTTTCGGCGGCCGCGCCTTGGATGTCACCGGTGAGGAACTGGCACTCCGCCAGGCCGATGCGGTCGAGAGCGTGGGAGCGCCCGGCCTCGGCCCCCGGGATGCCAGGGCGGCCCGGATTTGGTCCGCGGCCTGGGCGGCGTGGCGGCGTGGGTCTGTGCGGGAGAGGTCGAGGAGCCGTCCCCCGGTGACGCCCGCGAGTTCCGCCTCGTCGAAGTAGGCGATCCAGTACGGCTCGTCGCCATCCGCGCCGGCGTTGGAGAGGGCCTCGGCTGCCTTGGCGGTGGCCCGGTGGAATCCGGCGGTGCGGCCCTGTGCGGCGTATGCCCACGCCTCGCGGGTGTGGAGCATTGCTCGGGCCCGTGGGCCAATCGCGTCGCGGGCGCCCTCCTGGGCGAGGTGGATCAGCTGGAGTGCGTCGTCGGCCCGGTCACGGTAGAGCATCTGGCGGGCCATGCCGGCCAGCACGTTGGCTCCGAAGACGACGTCTCCTCCGGCGTGGGCGGCAAGAAGTGCCCCAAGCTCACCAGCCGCAAGCATGGCTCCTACTCCGTACGCCAGGAGCTCCCGCCCCGAGCCGACGGAACCCGTCGCTCCTTCAACCGCGCCGGCTACGAGACGTTGAAGGCCGCGCAAAGCGATCTGGACCACGTACGGGCCCTCATCGCCATCGCGGACTCGGACGATGATCACGACCTCGACCGGATCGCGGAGTTGCTCGAACAGGTCGCCGATGAGAAAGCGCCCCTGCCCGACATCGAGGACACCCGCAGGCGGTTCAGGGCGGGCTTGGACCTGATCGGACGGCGCACGGTGGGTGAGTGGCTCGATCAGTGGCTTGCTGCGAAGAAGTCACGGAAGACGACACTCAACGGGTACGCCTCTCACATCCGCGTCCACTTGAAGCCCCGCATCGGCCATGTCCGCCTCGACCGTCTCAACGTCGGCCACTTGGTGGAGATGTACGACGGCATAGCCGACGCCAACGAGGTGATCCAGGCGGAGAACCTCGAACGGCACGAGCAGATCGCCAGGTGCAAGCCCAGCAGGCCGGGCCGTCCCGTCTCAGCCGAACGAGCCCTGCTCGCCCTCGAACGGGCGAAGCTCGCCGAGATGAAGCCGTTCCGGAAGATCACCGGCCCAGCTACGCAGCAGAGCATCCGGCGCACACTGCGAGCGGCCCTGAACGCGGCGATCGCGCAGCAGTTCATCACCTTCAACCCGGCCTCCCACGTCGAGCTGGAATCCGGCAAGCGCCCGAAGCCGCTCCTCTGGACTGCGCAGCGAGTGGAGCGCTGGCGTGCCACGGGTGAGCTGCCTTCGCCGGTGATGGTCTGGACGCCAGCTCACTTCGGAACGTTCCTGGACGCAGCCGAATCCGACCGGCTCTACGTGCTCTTCCACCTCGTGGGTACCCGCGGTCTTCGCAGGGGCGAGGCCGTCGGCCAGAACTGGACGGATGTCGACCTGGGCGCCGGCCTCATCACGCCGGCTAAAGAGATCGTGGTCGACGGCTGGGATCCGTACGAATCCGCCCCCAAGACGGACGGCAGCGCCGGGACGATCGCCCTGGACAGCGTCAATATCGCTCTCCTGCGGGAACACCACGCGTCCATGCTGAGCGCTCGGGAGGAGTGGGGCGACGCCTGGAACGAGACCGGCAAGGTCTTCACTCGCGAGGACGGCTCCTGGCTGCACCCGGAAATGGTCTCCGAGACGTTCCGGCGCATTCTCGCCACCACGGATCTGCCGCCCATCACCCTGCGCGATCTACGCCACGTTGCGGCCACCCTCACCCATGGCGGGGGCGGCGACCTGCACACGATCAAGGAGACCCTGCGGCACTCCACAATCACGCTGACCTCTGACACGTACACGAGCCTGCTGCCCGAGGTCGACAAGGCTGCCGCAGAAGCCGCCGCCGCTCTGGTGCCACGTGCCCGAAAGGCCCCCTCTGTAGCACCTGCTACCGGGCCGTCCGCTCACGCAAGAGCCCCGGAACGACGGAGCGCCCCGGCCGGCCGAAGCCGGTCGAGGCGCTGCACCGCAGGTCGGAGGATGTCTCCCCGCCCTGCTCCACGTAGGCCGTGTGGGACTCGAACCCACAACCAACGGATTAAAAGTCCGCTGCTCTGACCAATTGAGCTAACGGCCCGTGATGGTTCACCCCCGAGCATAGCCGCCCTGGGCCCGGCCGCCGATCGGGTATCGGTTGCCGGGCCCTGTCGCACCCGGAGGGGGTGCGGTCAGACCGAGGTTTCGTCCACGATCGTGCGTTTGTGATCCGGGACGACCGGTTTGAGGAACCAGTGGCGGGCGGACACCAGCCACCACACGGCCGCGAACCCGAGCACCACCAGGACGGCCAGGGGTGCGTAGTTGAAGCTCTCCCAGGTGACCGGGGACACCTGGGGAAGCATGAACAGCACCGTGATCACCGCGACCCAGCCCACCGCGACGACGCCGACGGGCCGGGACCAACGGCCCAGGTGCCAGGGACCCCGGACGAAGTCGTCGCCGCGTAGCAGGCGAAGCAGCGTGGGGATGACGTAGGCGATGTAGAGCCCGATGACCGCGATGGAGGTCACGGCGGCGTACGCGGTGACGTTGATCAGGTACGGGAGGCCGAGGGCCAGCGCGCCGAGTGCGGCCAGCCAGACCGCCGCGACGGGTGTACGGGTGCGGGGGCTGACCGTGTTCCAGACGCGGGAGAAGGGCAGCGCTCCGTCGCGCGAGAAGGCGTAGATCATGCGGCTGTTGGCGGTCACCGAGGCCATGCCGCAGAACAGCTGGGCGCCGATCACCACGAGCAGCAGGAGTTTGCCCGTCGTGGCGCCGAGCGCGTCCAGGAGGATCTGCGCGGGCGGTGCGCCGGTCGGGGAGTTCAGGGCGCCGTCGTACGACTGGATGGCGAAGGTGAAGCCGAGCAGCAGCACGAAGCCGGCGATCCAGGAGGTCCAGATGGACTGCACGATGCCCCTCGGGCCCGCCACGGCCGCGTCGTGGGTCTCCTCCGTCATGTGGGCGGAGGCGTCGTAGCCGGTGAAGGTGTACTGCGCCATCAGCAGGCCGATCATCACGACGTAGAAGCCGCTGCCCCAGCCGGTGTTGTTGACGAACTCGGTGAAGACGTACGAGGCCGACTGATGCGAGTCCGGCACGAAGGTGAGCGCGCCAACGATGAGGGCCACCCCGGCGACGTGCCACCAGACGCTCACGTTGTTGAGGATCGGGACGATGCCGACGCCAAAGGTGTTCAGCAGCCCGTGCAGGATCAGGATCGCGGCGAAGAGCAGGATCGTGCGGCCGGGGGTGACCTCGAAGCCGAACTGGAGGTTCAGGTAAGCGCCGAGGAAGGACGCCGCCCCGAAGTCGATCCCGGCAGTGACGGCGACCTGGCCGAGCACGTTGAACCAGCCGGCGAACCACGCCCACGCGGCCGCCGAGCGCGGCGGGGCGAGGCGGTGGGCCCAGAAGTACAGCCCCGCGGACGTCGGGTACGCCGAACAGATCTCCATCGCCAGGCCGACGAACAGCGTCATCAGCCCGACGCCGACCCAGCCCCAGGTGATGACGGCGGGCCCACCGGTGTTCATGCCGAACAGGTACAGCGTCAGGCAGCCGGAGAGCACCGAGATGATCGTGAACGAGACGGCGTAGTTGGAGAAGGCGGACATCCGCCGGGCGAGCACCTGCGTGTAGCCGAGTTCGGCCAGCCGATCCTCGTCGGTGACCGCGGCGGCTGGGGTCCGAAGGGCGTCGGGGGGCGGCTCGGCGGCCACCGCTTCGTCGTTTGTCATGCCCCCAGCGATGCCCTCGCAGGGGGCACGGCATGCATCGCAGGGCGGGCGGGAACACCGGCCGGAGCCGGCGCCCCGCGTGCTCGCGGCCGTTCTCCCCCGGTCAGCTGATCCGGGCCGCGGCTGATCCTCGTGCGAACCGGGCACGGGCTGAAGACGGGACCGGGAAGACGAAAGGGCCCGTACGCCACCGGGTCGGTGTCGTACGGGCCCTTCACATCAGTCGTTCAGCGGCGGTCAGCCGTTGCGCTTCCAGCGCGGCTTGTCGTCGCGGCGGCCGAAGGTACCGGTGCCGGTACCCGTGCCGGTGCCACCGCGGTGGTCGTCACGACGGCCGGTCGGGCGGTCGCCGCCGCCGGCGCGGAAGCCGCCCGCGGGACGGTCGTCACGACGGTCACGGTTGAACGGGCGGTCGCCGCCGCCGGCGCGGAAGCCACCGGAGGGACGCTCGTCACGGCGGG
>NZ_JBHVCT010000019.1:0-47322 GCF_042803195.1 Streptomyces sp. NPDC057428 | reverse complement strand
TCACGGTTGAACGCCGGGCGGTCGTTGTCACGACGCTCGAACGAACGGCCACCACGGTCGTCGCGACGGTCGCCGCCACCGGAACGGAAACCGCCCGAGGGACGCTCGTCACGGCGGTCACGGTTGAACGCCGGGCGGTCGTTGTCACGACGCTCGAACGAACGGCCACCACGGTCGTCGCGACGGTCGCCGCCACCGGAACGGAAACCGCCACCGACCGGACGGTCCTCACGACGGTCGTTGCTCCCGCGGAACGACGGGCGGTCGCTGCTGCCCCGGTAACCGTTGCCACCGGCGGGACGGCCACTGCGCTCGCCGACGCGGTCGTTGCCGCCGCGGTATCCGCCCCGGTCGCCGCCGCGGTCGTCACGGCGGGCGTAGTTGCCGCGGTCGTCACGACGGTCCTCGCGGGCAGCAGGCTGCTCGGGGACGGACACGGCGGCGACGAGCGCGGCCTCGGCCTCGGCGGCCACCTCGGCCACCGCCGCCTCCGGGTCGTCGCCCCGCTCGCGTGCGGCACGGGCGACCAGACGGTCGGCCTCCTCGCGCAGCTCGACGGCACGGCGCTGGACGCGCTCCAGCTGCTTGGTGAGGTCGGCGGCCTCGCGCTCGGCCTGCTTGGCCGCGTTGTTCGCGGAGTCGGCCTGGACCTCGGTCAGCGACCGGGCGCCGGTGATCTCGGCGACCTCGGGCTCGAAGACGCCCGCGCCCTGGACGATGTGACGCGAGGCGTCGACGCCCGCGTCCTCCATGAGGCGGAAGATCTGACGACGCTGGTGCGGCAGCGCCAGCGAGACGACGACACCGGACTTGCCGGCACGGGCGGTGCGGCCCGAGCGGTGCAGGTAGTCCTTGTGGTCACCGGCCGGGTCCACGTTCAGGACCAGGTCGATGCCGTCGACGTGGATACCGCGGGCGGCGACATCGGTGGCGACGAGCGCGTTGACGAAGCCCTTCTTGAAGTCCTCGAGCACGCGGGTACGGGCACCCTGCGTCATGCCGCCGTGCAGCGCGTCCGCCTTCACGCCGGACTCGATGAGCTGCTCGGCGATGCGGTCGGCACCCAGCTGGGTGCGGACGAAGATGATCGTGCGGCCCTTGCGGGCGGCGATCGCGGCCGTGACGGGCGCCTTGTCCTTCGGCTTCACGACGAGGACGTGGTGAGACATGGTCGAGACGTTGCCCTGGGCGCTGTCGACCTCGTGGGTGACCGGGTTGCTCAGGTAACGCTTGACGAGCGTGCCGATCTCGTTCTCCATGGTGGCGGAGAAGAGCATGCGCTGGCCGCCGCCGGGGATCTGGTCGAGCAGCTCGGTGACCTCGGGCAGGAAGCCCAGGTCCGACATCTGGTCGGCCTCGTCGAGGACCGCGACCTGGACGTTGGCCAGGGAGCAGGCGCCACGGTTGATGATGTCGCGCAGTCGGCCCGGGGTGGCGACGAGGACGTCGACACCGCGCTCCAGCGCGTAGATCTGGTTGCCCATGGACGTACCGCCGCAGACGACCTTCATCTTCAGGCCGAGTACGTCGCCGTAGGGCTGGAGCGCGTCCGCGACCTGCATCGCGAGCTCACGGGTCGGCGTGAGGATGATCGCGCGGGGCTTCTTCTTGTCGGTGTGACCGCCGGCCAGCGCGGTCAGGGTGGGCAGACCGAAGGAGAGGGTCTTGCCGGAGCCGGTACGGCCACGGCCCAGGATGTCTTTGCCGGCCAGGGCGTCCGGGATGGTCGCGGCCTGGATCGGGAAGGGGGCCGTCACACCGTTCTGCGCGAGCTTGCGGACGATGCCCTCGGGCAGGCCCAGCGAGGCGAACGTGATGCCGGGCTCGGCGTCCTCGGCGGAGGCCTCCTCGGCGGGGGACTCGGCGGCGGGAGACTCGACGACCGCGTCGGGAGCCTGGGCCACGAGGGACTCGGCGGCCTCCACGACCTCGATGATCTCGACGTCGTTCTCGACGCTCTCGGACATGACGGTGTGGTCAGAACTGGAAATTGACATGCGAAATGCGAAACCTTCCGGAGTCTCGGCACGCGCCCGTAACTCCGTGTTTTCGCAATTTCGACCGCCTCAATGCGGTCCAGCCACGGCAAGGGAGAGTACGCGCCACACGGCGCTCTTCTGTGTCGGCGCCGGGCAATGGGATCAAACGATCTACTACCATACGCACCCTCCCCCACTTCGCGCAAACCGGGGCGTCCAGTTCGGTGCTCACACCGGCGCGACCTGCGGCGATGCCCTCGGAGTGGGCCACACGTCCACCCGGTCCGGCACCCCCATCGCGTCCGTACGGAACTGCGCCGCGGCCGGCGAAGCCGTGGGCGGCTCGGGCGGCTGCGACGGCTCCGGGTCGGGCGAGGGCGGAGGCGGCTCCGGGCTCACCGGCGGGGGTGGCGGCTCAGCGGGCCCGGGTGCGCTGGGCTCGGGCGTGGGCAGCGGCCCGCCACGCGTGGGCTCGGATGTGCCGGGGGCGGTACCGGGCACCCCGGGGGTGCCGCCCTCGGGACCGGCCGACGCGCCCCGGCCCGGGGCCTTCGCGTCCGGCTTGCGGCGGGCGTCGTGCCGGTCGGACTGCGCCTCGGCCCGCCCGGAACCGGACCACCCGGAGCCGGAAGCGGTGTCCCCGTCCGGCCGGGCCGAGGCACCCTTCCGGTCCGCCTGTCGCGTGGGTGACGGGTCCCCTGCGTCGTCGCCGACGCTCATGCAGCCGGTGGACGCGGCGATCGTCAGCGCGGTGACGGCTGCCCAGCGGACGCGGGCGGACAACTGGCGCACGGGATGGACCTCCGGGGCGGAGAGGGACGGGGGCGCTGTGTTCAACTCCCCTGCCCCCACCGGGGACACGCCCCGGCACAACACCCGCACACACGGCGCTCCCCCACTCACTCCCCCGACGCCGCCAGGAGCGCCGGCGCGAGCCGGGTGCTCACCCGTAACCCAGCTCGTGCAGCCGCTCGTCGTCGATGCCGAAGTGGTGGGCGATCTCGTGGACGACGGTGATCTCGGTCTCGGCGACGACGTCCTCGCGCGTCTCGCACATGCGCAGCGTCGGCCCCCGGTAGATGGTGATCCGGTCCGGGAGCACTCCCGCGTACCACTCGCCGCGCTCGGTCAGCGGGGTTCCCTCGTAGAGGCCGAGCAGTTCCCGGTCCCGCGGGTCCTCGGATTCCTCGGGCTCCTCCTCCACGAACACCGCGACGTTGTCCATCAGCCGCATCAGCTCCGGCGGGACACGGTCAAGAGCAAGGCTCACCAGCTCTTCGAACTCCTCGCGCGTCATCTCCAGCACCCGGCCATTGTCACTTACGGCCACCCCTGTGCGGACGGGCCGCTCCCCGCCCGCGGGCCACCCGCCCGGCCCACCACCGCCCGCCGGCCCGCATGTCCGCCGTCCGTTCGGGGCATACGCGCCCAATGGCACGCCCGTTCCACGCCGCAGCCGCCCGTGTCCGCCGACTCCGCCCCTCCCGCTCTCCCTCGGCCCTCGGCCTCGCCCCCGCGACGCACCCCTGGCAACATGCGCTCGGGCTGCTGGCAGTGGTGGTGCTGGGTGCCTGGCTCGGGCTGCTGGTGGTCGGCAGCGTGCGTACGCCGGTGGGGCCCATGGACACGACCATGACCCTGCGGCCGTCGGTGAGCGGCGGAACCAAGATCAACGTGTCTCCCCTCGGCGCCCTGGAGCTGGACTCCCACCACGCCCCCGTCCGCCTGGACGTGGACGTCGACCAGCTGGACCCGGAGCGCTCCCAGGCCCTGGTGAAGCACCCCGAGCGCCTGTCCGGCCTGCAGCAGGAGGTCACCGACGACGTCGCCTCCGGCACCCGCGAGCTGGCCGTCCGCTCCTGCGTGGCCGTCGTGTCGGGGGCCACCGCCCTCGGCCTCGTCGTCTACCGCCGCCCGCGCCGCGCGCTGGCGGCCGGCGGGCTCGCGCTGGCGCTCCTGGCGGCCTCGGGTGTGAGCGCGTACGCCACCTGGAACCCGAAGTCGGTCCTGGAGCCGAAGTTCTCGGGGCTGCTCTCCAGCGCCCCGTCGGTAGTCGGCGACGCCCGGTCGATCGTCACCGAATTCGACGTCTACCAGCAGGAACTGGCGCGCCTCGTCACCAACGTCACCAAGCTGTACGACGCCACGTCCACGCTGCCCGTCTACCAGCCCGACCCCGGGACCATCCGGGTCCTGCACGTCTCCGACATCCACCTGAACCCGGCGGCCTGGCACATCATCGCGCCGCTGGTCGAGCAGTACGAGATCGACGTGATCATCGACTCCGGCGACACGATGGACCACGGCACGGCCGCCGAGAACGGCTTCCTGGACCCGGCCCGGGACCTCGGCGCCCCCTACGTCTGGGTGCGGGGCAACCACGACTCGAAGCTGACCCAGGCGTATCTGGAGAAGACGAAGAACGTGCACGTCCTGGACGAGGGTGCCGCGGTGGACGTGGCCGGGCTGCGCATCGCGGGCACCGGCGACCCCCAGTTCACCCCCGACCGCTCCCGCCCCCCGGGCGGCAAGGCCGCCGAGCAACTGGCCGGCATGCGTCTCGCCTCGGCGCTGCGCGACCAGAAGCGGGCGGGCACCCCGGTGGACATCGCGGTGGCCCACGACCCGAACGCGGCCCGGGAGACCGACGGAACGGTTCCTCTGGTCCTGGCGGGCCATATCCACCACCGGGTGAACGAACTGCTCCCCCTGGGCACCCGCCTGAAGGTCGAAGGCTCCACGGGCGGCGGCGGACTGCGCGCCGTACAGAACGAGAAGCCCGAGAAGGTGCGCGCCTCGGTGCTCTACCTGGACCGCTCCACCCGGCACCTGCAGGCCTGGGACGAGATCACGCTGGGCGGGCTCGGCCTCACGACGGCCGAGGTCGGCCGCCACCTTCCGGAGGAGAACAAAGCCGGGGCGTCCCCCTCGCCCAATCGGTTTGGCTGACACCGAAACGCCGTAGTACAGTCTGCGACGTGCCCAAACGGGCGCCGGTCAGGGCTCGACCGTTCTGATGCCAGTACTGGTTGAGGAAGAAGCGGAACCTCTCGAGGCGAAGCTGAGTCAGATGCTTCTCACGTCCCCTGGGGCGACAGACGCAGAAGCAGCAACAACAGCTGTTTTGCCCTCATCGTCTAGTGGCCCAGGACGCCGCCCTTTCAAGGCGGTAGCACGGGTTCGAATCCCGTTGGGGGCACGCACCACCCTGTGCGACACTTAGTCGCACAACAGCTTGGTCCTGTGGAGCAGTTTGGAGTGCTCGCCACCCTGTCAAGGTGGAGGCCGCGGGTTCAAATCCCGTCAGGACCGCTGCAGCCCATATGAGCTGCGTGGCTGGGTAGCTCAGTTGGTACGAGCGATCGCCTGAAAAGCGATAGGTCGCCGGTTCGATCCCGGCCCCAGCCACCACCCGAAGGCCCCGTCCCCGGACGGGGCCTTCGTCGTACCCGCACCCGCCGCCCGTCACTGGTCGTCGCGGCGCCGGCGGATCGCATGGACGACCGGCACCAGCAGGGCCACGGCCACTACCACGGTCAGCGCCGCCACGTCCGGCACGCTCGCGCCGACGCGCTGCGCCCACTGCTCGACGGCGAACGACGAGTCGACGTCCAGGAGTCCGGGCAGCCCGGTCGTTCCGTCGTAGACGAGGAAGAGCACGCCGAGTCCGACGAAGAGGAGACCGGACAGCAGCGAGTTGCTGTGCACTCCGAGGCGGCCGAAGTGCAGCGTCCTGCCGCGCAGCCAGGCCCTGCGGCCCAGGTCGAAGCGGTCCCAGAGCAGTGCGAGCACGAACAGCGGCACGGCCATGCCCAGTGCGTAGACGGCGAGAAGCAGCCCGCCGTAGACGGGACTGCCGCTGACGGCCGCCACCGTGAGGACGCCTCCGAGGATCGGGCCCGCACAGAAGCCGGCCAGTCCGTAGACCGCACCCAGGGCGTAGACGGAAAGAGCCGTCGTGGGCCTGATCCGGCCGCTCAGTGCGGCGATCCGCCGGGAGGCGAAGCCCAGACCGGCGATCTGGAGGAGACCGAGCCCGATGATCAGCCAGCCCGCGCCGAGTACGAGCGCGTCCCGGTGCCCGTGGAGCAGCCGCCCGGTGTACGAACCCGCCGCGCCCAGCGGGACGAGGGTCGTCGCGAGACCGGCGTAGAAGATCCCCGTGTGCGCCAGCAGCCGTGTGGCGGAGTCGACGGAGTACGCGAAGAAGGCCGGGAGCAGCAGGGCGCTGCACGGGCTGACCAGGGCGAGCAGTCCGCCGAGCAGTGCCGCGAAGTAGCCGATGTCCGGGGTCACTTCGCGGGGTCACCGGCGTCGTTGCCCGCGCTGCCCACGTTCGCGGCCTCCGCCGCGGCCTCCTCGACGGCCTGGGTGAAGACGGCCGTCGGCTGGGCACCGGCGACGGGACGGCCGTTGATGAGGAAGGACGGGGTGGACGTGGCGCCGATCCCGTAGGCCTGTTCCCGGTCCGCGCGGACCGCCTCCGCGGCCGCCGGGCTGGCGCTGTCGCGTGCGAACCGGTCGAGGTCCTTGACGCCCGCCTGCCCGGCGAGGGTCCTCAGCCGGGCCTTGCCGAAGCCCTTCTCCTTGGCGTCCTCGGCGTAGGCGGCGCGGTGGAAGGCCCAGAAGCGGTCCTGCCGCCCGGCCGCCCAGGCAGCGCGGGCCGCCGCCTCCGACGCCTCGCCGAAGATCGGGAAGTTGCGCCACTCGATCCGCAGGGTGCCGTCCTCGACGTACCTCTTGATCAGTTCGGGTTCGGTGTCCCGGGCGAACTTGCCGCAGTAGCCGCACTGGAAGTCGGCGTACTCGATGAGGACGACCGGGGCGTCGGTGCGTCCCAGGGCCAGCTTGTCACCCGCGTCGCGGCGGGCGAGTTCCGCCAGTTCGCGGCGGACGTCGGGGTCGGTGCCCTCGGTCGCACGGGTGGCCGGGGTGTCCGAAGCGGCACCGTCGGGGGCGGTGGCCAGATAGGAGACGAGGCCGAGCAGTCCTGCGGCGAGCGCGACGGCGAGGCCGAGGAACAGCGGCTTCCTCGTGGTCGACCAGGTGCGGTGGGGCGTGGGCATGCGGCACTCCGGGCTGGTGCGGGTGTATCGGGTGAGGGGGAGTGGAGCGGGGAGGGCCCGCCTGCACCCTCGGCTCGGAGAGTTCGGCGGGTGGGGATATCGCCCGGTACCGGCGGAGTACGGCACCCACCGCACCCTGCGGCACGCGGGGCGCCCGCCGCAGGACATCACGCGCGGCCGCCGGGCTGCGCCGCTGCGAAGGGGACACGGGACCGCCTTGGACGGGGAACGAGTGATCAGCTGCCCGAAATGGTACGTGCTGTGACTGCGCATGACCGCTCGGTCACCGATGTGACGCATCCCTGGCCGCCCGACGGGGCCGGTACGAAATGGGTTCGCCACTCCTCGCGCCCGGGTGAGATCCTGGGATCCGTATGTCTACTTCCTTCGCCGATCTCCAGTCCCAGCTCGGACAGCTCTCGCTCCGCGACGCGAACCGGCTCGGCCGGCGCCTCGAAGGAGCGCGCCGCATCCGCAAGCCCGAGGCCCGACAGTCCGTTCTGGACGAGATCGCGGCCGAAGCGGGCAAAGCGGCCGAACGGCTCGCCACGCGCGCCGCCCGGCTGCCCGCTCTGTCGTACCCAGACGAGCTCCCGGTCAGCCAGAAGAAGGACGAGATCCTGGAGGCGATACGCGACCACCAGGTCGTGATCGTCGCGGGTGAGACCGGGTCCGGCAAGACCACGCAGATCCCCAAGATCTGCATGGAGCTGGGACGGGGCGTCCGGGGCATGATCGGGCACACCCAGCCCCGCCGGATCGCCGCCCGTACGGTCGCGGAGCGGGTCGCGGACGAGCTGAAGACGCCGCTGGGCGAGACGGTCGGCTGGAAGGTCCGCTTCACCGACCAGGTGAACCCCGAGTCGACGTACCTGAAACTGATGACCGACGGCATCCTGCTCGCCGAGATCCAGACGGACCGCGAGCTGCTGGCCTACGACACGATCATCATCGACGAGGCCCACGAGCGGTCCCTGAACATCGACTTCCTGCTCGGTTACCTGGCCCGCCTGCTGCCGAAGCGCCCGGATCTCAAGGTCGTCATCACCTCGGCGACCATCGACCCCGAGCGGTTCGCACGCCACTTCGGCGCGGCGCCGGTCGTCGAGGTCAGCGGGCGTACCTATCCGGTGGAGGTGCGCTACCGGCCCCTCCTCGAGGAAGAGGGCGACGACTCCGACCGGGACCAGATCACCGCGATCTGCGACGCCGTCGACGAGCTGGGCCACGAGGCCCCCGGCGACGTCCTGGTCTTCCTCTCCGGCGAACGCGAGATCCGGGACACCGCGGACGCCCTGAACAAACGCAACCTCAGACACACCGAGGTGCTCCCCCTCTACGCGCGCCTGTCGCACGCCGAGCAGCACCGCGTGTTCCAGCGCCACACGGGCCGCAGGATCGTTCTGGCGACCAACGTCGCCGAGACCTCGCTGACCGTCCCCGGCATCAAGTACGTGATCGACCCGGGCAACGCCCGCATCTCCCGCTACAGCCACCGCACCAAGGTCCAGCGGCTGCCGATCGAGCGGATCTCCCAGGCCAGCGCCAACCAGCGCAAGGGCCGGTGCGGCCGTACGTCGGACGGCATCTGCATCCGGCTGTACTCCGAGGACGACTTCGTCACCCGGCCGGAGTTCACCGACCCGGAGATCCTGCGGACCAACCTGGCCTCCGTCATCCTCCAGATGACCGCGGCGGGCCTCGGCGACATCGAGAAGTTCCCCTTCATCGACCCGCCGGACCACCGCAACATCCGTGACGGCGTGCAGCTCCTCCAGGAGCTCGGCGCGCTCGAAGCGGGGGAGAAGTCCCCCCAGGAGGGGAAGAAGGGGCAGCGGCTCACCCCGCTCGGGCGCAAGCTCTCCCAGCTGCCCGTCGACCCCCGCCTGGCCCGCATGGTCATCGAGGCCGACAAGAACGGCTGCGCCCGCGAGGTCATGGTCATCGCCGCCGCGCTCTCCATCCAGGACCCGCGCGAGCGGCCCGCGGAGAAGCAGACCCAGGCCGACCAGCAGCACGCCCGGTTCAAGGACGAGACGTCCGACTTCCTGGCGTACCTGAACCTCTGGCGCTACGTCCGCGAGCAGCAGAGGGAGCGCGGCTCCTCGTCGTTCCGCCGGATGTGCAAGCAGGAGTACCTGAACTTCCTGCGCATCCGGGAGTGGCAGGACATCTACGCGCAGCTGCGCACGGTGGCCAAGCAGATGGGCATCAGCGTCGAGGAGCCCAAGGCCGACGAGGGCGTCCCCGAGCAGGCGGTGCACACCTCGCTGCTGGCCGGCCTCCTTTCGCACATCGGGCTGAAGGACACCGAGAAGAACGAGTACGTGGGCGCCCGGAGCGCCAAGTTCGCGATCTTCCCGGGCTCCGCGCTGTTCAAGAAGCAGCCCCGGTTCGTGATGTCGGCCGAGCTGGTCGAGACCTCCCGGCTGTGGGCGCGCGTCAACGCGAAGGTCGAGCCGGAGTGGATCGAACCCCTCGCCCAGCACCTGCTGAAGCGCACCTACAGCGAGCCGCACTGGGAGAAGGACCAGGCGGCGGTCATGGCGTACGAGCGCGTCACGCTCTACGGGGTACCGATCGTCGCCCAGCGCAAGATCAATTTCGGCCGTATCGACCAGGAGGCGTCCCGCGATCTGTTCATCCGGAACGCCCTGGTCGAGGGGGACTGGCGCACGCACCACCAGTTCTTCCATGACAATCGCAAACTTCTCGGCGAGGTCGAGGAGTTGGAGCACCGCGCCCGGCGCCGCGACATCCTCGTGGACGACGAGACACTCTTCGACTTCTACGACCGGCGGATCCCCGAGCACATCGTCTCGGGAGCCCACTTCGACTCCTGGTGGAAGCACAAGCGCCGCGACGAGCCCGACGCCCTCGACTTCGAGCGCTCGATGCTCATCAACGAGAAGGCCGGCGCCGTCACCAAGGACGACTACCCGGACTCCTGGCGGCAGGGGAAGCTCAAATTCCGGGTGACCTACCAGTTCGAGCCCGGCGCGGACGCCGACGGCGTGACCGTCCACATCCCGCTCCAGGTGCTCAACCAGGTCACGTCCCAGGGCTTCGACTGGCAGATCCCGGGCCTGCGTGAGGAGGTCGTCACCGAGCTGATCCGCTCGCTGCCGAAGCCGATCCGCAGGCACTACGTCCCAGCGCCGAACTACGCGGACAAGTTCCTCGACCGGGCTGTCCCGCTGCAGGAGCCGCTGCCGCTCACCCTCGCCCGTGAGCTCCAGCGGATGGTCGGCGTACCGGTCACGGCCGACGACTTCGACCTGTCCCGGATCCCGGACCACCTCAAGATCACCTTCCGGATCACCGACGAACGGCGCCGCAAGGTCGCCGAGGACAAGGACCTGGAGGCGCTGAGGATCCAGCTGCGTCCCAAGGCGCGGCAGGCCCTCTCCGATGCCGCGGCGGCCACGGCCGGGCCCTCGGGCGAGTCCGTCGAGCGGGCGGGCCTCACCGACTGGACCATCGGCACCCTGGACCGCGTGTTCGAGACCCGCCGGGCGGGTCAGCCGGTGAAGGCCTACCCGGCACTCATCGACCGGGGCGACACGGTCGCCGTACGGCTCTTCGACACGGAGGCCGAGCAGCAGCAGGCGATGTGGCGCGGTACCCGGAAGCTGATCCTGCTGAACATCCCGGTGAACCCCGCCAAGTTCGCCTCGGACAAGCTCACCAATCAGCAGAAGCTGGCACTGTCGCGCAATCCGCACGGGTCCGTCCAGGCGCTGTTCGACGACTGCGCGACGGCGGCCGCGGACCGGCTGATCGCCGCGCACGGCGGACCGGCCTGGGACGAGGCGTCGTTCCGCAGGCTCTACGACAAGGTGCGCGCCGACATCGTGGACCTCACCGTCCGCACGGTCGGCCAGGTGCAGCAGATCCTGGCGGCCTGGCAGGCCTGCGAGCGCAGGCTCAAGTCGACGAACAGCCTGGTCCTGATCAACAACGTCACCGACGTGCGCGACCACCTGGCCCGTCTCGTGCCGGCCGGCTTCGTCACCGCCACGGGGCTGCGCAGGCTGCCCGACCTCATGCGCTACCTGGTCGCCGAGGACCGCCGGCTGCAGCAGATGCCGGCGAACGCCCAGCGCGACACGACGCGCATGGAGAAGGTCCACGAGATGCAGGACGAGTACGCCTGGCTCCTCGAACAGCTCCCGCAGGGACGGCCCCTGCCGCAGGAGGTCCTGGACATCCGCTGGATGATCGAGGAGCTGCGGGTGAGCTACTTCGCGCACGCGCTCGGCACCGCGCAGCCCGTCTCGGACAAGCGGATCGTGAAGGCGATCGACGCGGCGGCGCCGTGAGGAGACCCGCCGCCGGTCCGTAACAGCTCCCGCACGGTGGGTGAGTTCGACCTGGCCCCGGAACCTCCTGTAGTGTCTGTCTTCGCAGCCAGCCGCAAGGCAGGAAGCGAAAACGAGGTCCTGTGGAGCAGTTTGGAGTGCTCGCCACCCTGTCAAGGTGGAGGCCGCGGGTTCAAATCCCGTCAGGACCGCAGTAGACGAAAGCCCGGATCCCCTGGATCCGGGCTTTCGTGCTTCTTGACTACGGCACCGGACGCGGGTACCCCCGTAGGACGGAGTCCGCCCCGGTTCACCCGGCAGGGGGCGGCGGGGTCCACCGGGAGGTCGCGCGCATGTCCGCGTCCACGGCAAGGCACGAGACCCGCGCGCTGCTGCGCGCCCACCTGGCGGCGGCCTCCGGCTACCGCCACCTCACCCGGCACTGCCCGATCTGCTATCGGCTGCTGCGGCTGGCCATGGAGCCCCTGACGGCCCCCCAGGAGCCTTCAGGGGCGGCCGAATCGGGCGCAGCGGACCAGCCTCTGGCAGCCCCGGAGAGCGCCGACAGCGGCCGCGGGAGCCGCACTCGCGGCGAGGCCGGCCCGCGGGGCGTCACCGCGGAAGGTGACGCTCCCGCCACGGAGCCTCCCGCGGACCACGGCGAGGCCCCTCCCGGTGACCGAAGTCCCGCCGGGGCGTGACCATCGGCCGCAGTCGGCGGCGTTCCGGAAGTGGCAGGCTCGTAGTTGGAGAGCTCGCAGCGGTGTGACGGGAGTCACTGAACTTGTTTTCAGGAAGGGGCACCTTACGCACTTCCTACAACTGGCGAATTTAATATGTGCAATTGCACTACCTGTGGAGTACATCCCGGACCGTTCCGCACGAGCCGCCCCACGACGTCCGGGACCCGGGCGAACAGTCCCGAACAGTCCCGCCCACAGTCACACGCCCAGGCTCCGCAAACCGACCCGTCGGCCGGTTCGGGAGGCCGGTTCGGGAGGCCGGCGCGGCCGTCCGGAGAGCCGCGCGCCCGCGAACGCGCCACCCCGCTCCCCCGGGCAAGACCCTCCGGAAAAACGAAGATCGCACTGGACCCGGCGGAGTCCAGCGCGATCGAACGACGAACCCGCATGGTCACAGGTATGGCGCCCGTTGGGGCGGGCACCCGTCGTGTGGAGCTATGAGTGGGATAACCGGGGGCTGGGGGACCCTCCGGAACCCTGTTATGGCTGCGGCGACAGGGGTGTGTCAGGCCTCGCTGCGCTGCTGCGGAATACCCGCAAGCAGTGCGCGGACCTCTGCCTCGCGATACCGGCGATGTCCACCGAGCGTGCGGATGGACGTGAGCTTGCCAGCCTTTGCCCAACGGGTGACCGTCTTCGGGTCCACGCGGAACATCGTGGCGACCTCAGCCGGGGTCAGCAGCGGCTCGGCATCAGGGGTGCGAGCGGTCATGAGCGGCCTCCTCGGGAGAACCGAACCATCTCGGTTCTTTCCTCTAAATTCTGCACCTTGACCCGCGTTGCCCGAAATGACGGACGCGGGCCGAGTCGGTTATAGGACGAACGGCTTGTCCTCGGCACTACAACTACACCATCCGTCCAGCCACGTCGGCCAAACCGATGGAATTGCCCTCCCAGGTGTTCATCAGCGACGGAAGCCGATGGACCATGCCATAGCGGACAGTCACGCCCCAGTAACGATCAGTCACAGGTCAACCAGGAGTCGTCAGAAGTCGTCAGACCCCCCATAGCGTGCAATGCAAAGCATTCCGCCCACAGTTGGACGAACAGAGTCCTCCCGGACTCCTTGTCCTATTTTGGCATGAGGAGTAGGGAAGGGCGCAAGGGCCCTGTTAGTGCTGTCCGTCACGCTTGAGGCAAAGGCCCGGTTCGGGACGTAGGTCCCGACGGCCGCGACAGCGCTTCCTCGCCCCGCCCGTCGCACGCGTCGCACCAGGCACGTGGTCGCGCGTCTTCCCGGTCCCCTCAGGACATCCCGTCCACCTCCGCCCGCCGTCCCCGGTGCCCGCAAGTGTCGGACACCTCACAGGATGTCTCTTCCCTGCACTGAACACCTCTATGCGGCGTTGCGCTCCAATTCACACCGCTTCGGGCTAGTTGGAGGACTGCAGGTCGCGTACCGCCCGCCAGCGGTCGACGAGACGCCCGTACGCGACACCCGCGGCGTCGCTGTCCCCGGCGCGCAGAGCCGCGATGCCCTCGGCCACGTCCGCGGCCGAGCGGTCACCGGCGAGCTGCTCGCCGGAGAGCGCGTGCACGAGGCCGCCGTAGTCGAGCTCGACCAGACCGCGCGGATGGAACTCCTCCAGCCAGCGCCCGACATCCACGAGCCCCTCGGTCAGCGGCCCTTCGTCGACCGTCTCCCGCAGCGTCCGCAGGGCCCTCGCCAGCCGCCGCCGCGCCTGCACCATCGGAGTCCGGTAGCGCAGGGAGGGCCGCCCCCCGTCGGCGCCGGCCGCGACGTACTCGCGCTCCGCGTCGTCGAACAGGACGAACCAGCGCACCGGCACGTGCCACACCGTGGTCCGGATCCAGGGACGGGCGTCCGGGTTCCGCTCCGCCCACCGCTCGTAGTCCGCCACCGCCTGGCCCCGCACCACCGGGGGCAGCACCGCGTCCAGCACGTTGGCCGGAAACATACCCCCCAGCTCGCCCAGTGCCATCCAGCCCCGCATCCGGGTGCGCCACGGGCACACGCACACCACCCCGTCGATCTCCGCCACGAAGGCGTCCCCGCTCTCGTGCACCGGCACCGGCACCGGCGGGATGGGCACCAAGTCCGCCAGCGAGCGGCGCAGTTCGTCCTGTGCCGTGGGCAGGACCGGCCGCTGCGCGTAACGGGCCCAGTGACCCCGCTCGGGCTCCCGGAAAGCGGCGAGCGGCTCGTACACCCGCAGATAGGACGCGTATGGGACGAGCACCGAAGAGACCACCGACATGCGGTAAATCGTGTCACGCCCGTACTCCACCAGGGGGTGATCCCGCGCACCGGAGCAGATCCGCGTGTCCCGAGGACTTACGCTCTTGCCCAGTCGGACCGGCCGCTGCCGGGCCGGCCGGGACCCTCCCCACCTTCAGGAGGGTCTTCCGCCGCTTCGTACTTGGGAGTCACCACAGTGACCGATGTGACCGGCGTACCTGTCGATGTGCTGCGCACCCTGTTCCACTCGGATCAGGGGGGCCACGAACAAGTCGTCATCTGTCAGGACCGCGCCACCGGCCTCAAGGCCGTCATCGCCCTGCACTCCACCGCCCTGGGCCCCGCCCTCGGCGGAACCCGCTTCTATCCGTACGCCTCCGAGGAGGAGGCCGTCACGGACGCGCTGAACCTGTCGCGCGGCATGTCGTACAAGAACGCCATGGCCGGCCTCGAGCACGGCGGCGGCAAGGCCGTGATCATCGGCGACCCGGAGCTGATCAAGTCCGAGGAACTGCTCCTGGCCTACGGCCGGTTCGTGGCATCGCTGGGCGGGCGGTACGTGACCGCGTGCGACGTCGGCACCTTCGTCGCCGACATGGACGTCGTCGCCCGGGAATGCCGCTGGACCACTGGCCGCTCGCCCGAGAACGGCGGCGCGGGCGACTCCTCCGTCCTCACCGCGTTCGGCGTCTTCCAGGGCATGCGGGCCTCCGCCCAGCACCTGTGGGGCGACCCCACGCTGCGCGGCCGCAAGGTCGGCGTCGCAGGCGTCGGCAAGGTGGGCCGCCACCTGGTCGAGCACCTGCTCAGCGACGGCGCGGAGGTCGTCGTGACCGATGTGCGCGAGGAGTCCGTCCGCCGGATCACCGACCTGCACCCCGAGGTCGGCGTGGCCGCGGACACGGACGCGCTGATCCGCACCGAGGGCCTGGACATCTACGCGCCGTGCGCACTGGGCGGCGCGCTGAACGACGCGAGCGTCCCCGTGCTCACCGCGAAGATCGTGTGCGGAGCGGCGAACAACCAACTGGCGCACCCGGGTATCGAGAAGGACCTTGCCGACCGTTCGGTCCTGTACGCGCCGGACTACGTCGTGAACGCCGGTGGCGTCATCCAGGTCGCCGACGAACTCCACGGTTTCGACTTCGACCGGTGCAAGGCGAAGGCGGCGAAGATCTTCGACACCACGCTGGCCATATTCGCACGTGCGAAGGCGGACGGGATCCCGCCGGCCGCCGCCGCCGACCGGATCGCCGAGCAGCGGATGGCCGAGGCCCGCCGCCCCTGACCGGTGCGACACGCCGCGGGCACCCGTCGCCGGGCCTCGGCGAGAGTCCGGCGACGGAAGCGGCGTAGGGGTGACGGAGCGGCCGGCCCGCCCCTGGGAGACAAGACTCACTCAGGTCGGCGGGTCGGCCGCCAACAAGAGGTTAAAATCGGTCTTGACCAGCGAGGGAGGGCTCCTCGGCGGTCCTGCGCGAAGGCACGTGATGCGGGCGGCGTACCGTATGGCCGAGGAAGCAGGTACCGTTAAAGCCACGGGCGCGGTCTCTCAGCCGAGAGTCCGTCCTGAAACATGAACGCGTGTCAAGACTCTGGGGCCGTCGAGCCCCGTCACCGAGGGGGTCGAGCCATGGGGCGCGGCCGGGCAAAGGCCAAGCAGACCAAGGTCGCCCGCCAGCTGAAGTACAGCAGCGGCGGGACGGACCTGTCGCGTCTGGCCAATGAGCTGGGCGCATCGCCTTCGAGTCAGCCACCGAACGCAGAGCCGTTCGAGGACGACGACGAGGAAGATGACCCGTACGCACAGTACGCGGATCTGTACAACGACGACGAGGACGCGGACGAGGACGAACAGTCCGGTCCGTCGTCACAGCGCCGCGGCGCTTGACCTCGCTCTGACACATCAACCCGGTCCGGGTCCGCCCGGACCGGGTTCTGTGCTGTCCGGGCCAGGAACGGCCGGTGCGTTCGCCGCGGAGCACCACTCGTGTACGGCCCGCCGCCGGTCCGGCACCCGGCCGGGACCGGCGGACATGCGGTCCTACCGTCCGTAGCTTCCGGTCAGGGCCGCGCCTGCGGCGTGGTCACCGCGCTCGGTGATCTCGCCGGCGACCCAGGAGTCCACGCCCCGGTCGGCCAGCGTCGTCAGTGCCGCGTCGACCGAGTCGGCCGGCACGATCGCGATCATGCCGACACCCATGTTGAGCGTCTTCTCGAGCTCCAGCTGTTCGACCTGCCCGGCCTTGCCGACCAGATCGAACACGGCGCCGGGCGTCCAGGTGCCGCGGTCGACCGTGGCGTGGAGCGCGTCGGGGATCACCCGGGCCAGGTTGTTGGCCAGACCGCCGCCGGTGACGTGGCTGAAGCCGTGCACCTCGGTCGTACGGGTCAGTGCCAGGCAGTCCAGGGAGTAGATCCTGGTGGGCTCCAGGAGCTCCTCACCGAGCGTCCTGCCGAACTCCTCGACCTCGCGGTCCAGGGCCCATCCGGCGCGGTCGAAGACCACGTGGCGCACGAGCGAGTACCCGTTGGAGTGAAGACCGGAGGACGCCATCGCGATCACGGCGTCACCCTTGCGGATACGGTCCGGGCCGAGCAGGCGGTCGGCCTCGACCACGCCCGTGCCCGCGCCGGCGACGTCGAAGTCGTCGGGACCGAGCAGGCCGGGGTGCTCGGCCGTCTCGCCGCCCACCAGCGCGCAGCCCGCGAGGACGCAGCCCTCGGCGATGCCCTTGACGATGGCCGCGACACGCTCGGGATGCACCTTGCCGACACAGATGTAGTCGGTCATGAAGAGCGGCTCTGCTCCGCACACGACCAGGTCGTCGACGACCATGCCGACGAGGTCGTGGCCGATGGTGTCGTACACGCCCATCTGCCGGGCCAGATCGACCTTGGTGCCGACGCCGTCGGTCGCCGAGGCCAGCAGCGGGCGCTCGTAGCGCTTGAGCGCCGAGGCGTCGAAGAGACCGGCGAACCCGCCGAGGCCGCCGAGGCCCTCGACCTCGGGGCGCTTCGTCTTCTTCACCCACTCCTTCATCAGCTCGACGGCGCGGTCACCGGCTTCGATGTCGACGCCCGCCGCGGCGTAGGAAGCACCTGTTGTCTCAGACATGGCCCGGGATCTTTCGTGTGGGAGTGCGGGGCTGGTGGGGAAGCGGCCGGTCGGTCCGGATCACGGACGACGCAGCGCGTCGGCAGCCGCGGTCGCGGCGGGGCCGGCGGCCAGCTCGGTCTCCAGCAGCTGCTTGCCGAGCAGCTCCGGGTCCGGGAGCTCCATCGGGTATTCGCCGTCGAAGCAGGCGCGGCACAGGTTCGGCTTGGCGATCGTCGTCGCCTCGACCATCGCGTCGAGCGAGATGTACGAGAGCGAGTCGGCACCCATGGAGGTGGCGATCTCGTCGACGGTCATGCCGTTCGCGATCAGCTCGGCGCGCGTGGCGAAGTCGATCCCGAAGAAACAGGGCCACTTGACCGGCGGGGACGAGATCCGGATGTGGATCTCGGCGGCACCGGCCTCGCGGAGCATCCGCACCAGGGCGCGCTGGGTGTTGCCGCGGACGATCGAGTCGTCGACGACCACCAGGCGCTTGCCCTTGATGACTTCCTTGAGCGGATTCAGCTTGAGGCGGATGCCCAGCTGGCGGATGGTCTGCGAGGGCTGGATGAAGGTCCGGCCGACGTAGGCGTTCTTGACGAGGCCGGCTCCGAACGGAATTCCGCTCGCCTCGGCGTAACCGATGGCCGCGGGGGTTCCCGATTCCGGCGTCGCTATGACCAGATCGGCCTCGATGGGGGCCTCCGCAGCCAGCTTCCGGCCCATCTCCACACGGGAGAGATAGACGTTGCGCCCGGCGATGTCGGTGTCGGGGCGGGCGAGGTAGACGTACTCGAAGACGCAGCCCTTGGGCTTCGCTTCCGCGAAGCGGGAGGTGCGCAGGCCGTTCTCGTCGATGGCGACGAGCTCACCCGGCTCGATCTCGCGGACGAAGCTCGCACCGCAGATGTCCAGGGCGGCGGACTCGGAGGCCACCACCCAGCCGCGCTCGAGCCGGCCGAGGACCAACGGGCGGATGCCCTGCGGGTCACGGGCCGCGTAGAGGGTGTGCTCGTCCATGAAGACGAGCGAGAAGGCGCCCTTCACCCCGGGGAGCACCTTGCTGGCGGCTTCCTCGATGGTGAGCGGCTTGTCGTCGGCGTCTCTCTGCCCGGCGAGCAGAGCGGTCACCAGATCGGTGTCGTTGGTCGCCGCGACCTGGGTGGCACGGCCGTCCCTACGGGGAAGGTCGGCGACCATTTCGGCGAGCTGGGCCGTATTGACCAGGTTGCCGTTGTGACCCAGGGCGATCGAGCCGTGCGCGGTGGCACGGAACGTCGGCTGCGCGTTCTCCCACACCGAGGCACCGGTGGTGGAGTAACGGGCATGACCGACCGCGATATGGCCCTGGAGCGATCCCAGAGACGTTTCGTCGAAGACCTGCGAGACCAGTCCCATGTCCTTGAAGACCAGGATCTGGGACCCGTTGCTCACTGCGATGCCCGCGGACTCCTGTCCACGGTGCTGCAGGGCATACAGTCCGAAATAGGTGAGCTTGGCGACCTCTTCGCCGGGAGCCCAGACACCGAAGACGCCGCAAGCGTCCTGGGGGCCTTTCTCTCCGGGGAGCAGGTCGTGGTTGAGTCGTCCATCACCACGAGGCACGCCACCGAGTGTAGGCGAGATCGACCACCGGTCCGAATTGGGTGAGCGCCTGGCAGGAGCTCGGGGAGGGCTGCGGACACGCCCTCGCAGGCCGCCGGCCGACGGTCCGGGGTGAGGCCGGGCGATCACTGCTCGTGATCATGGTCGTCCCCGCGTCAGAGGCCCGGACCGGGTGCCGGGCGCCCGTGGCACGGGATGGGCGCCGGTTACCGACGGGTCGGTCCTGTCGGCCGTCCGCCCCCGTCCGCTGCTCGATCGTGGCACTCGGTGAGCCGTACGGAGGAGCGGACCTGGTCGTGGCCGAACGCTCGTTTCGTGGCGAGCCTCACACCGCGCGACCGCTGCGGGAGCCCCGTGAGCCCCGCGCGAACGCCTCGCGGGCACCGTGGTCACCGCCCGGTAGCCCGGGCGGTCGCTTCGAATCCGTCGCCGCCCTTCGCCGTGAGCGACAGGGTGCGGTGCGCGATCGTGTACGTCGTCTCCCCCTTCATGGCCCCGAGCAGCGCCCGCTCCAGCTTCATCGACCCGCCCGGGCACATCTTCCGGGTCGAGGCCAGCGGGCCGAAGGTGATCGTGGAGCCGGAGACGACCGCCTTGCCGTGGAAGGAGTTGCAGCCGAGGTTCCCCTCCACGGTGCCGTCCTCGCCGAACGTGAGCCGCGCCCTGCCCGTCGTACCGTCGGGCAGGGAGGAGGCGACATCGCCCGAGTGCAGGCCGCTCACCTTCCACCCGGTCTTGGTGAGCGGGGCCGACGGCTCGGAGTTCAGGGCGATGGAATCGCCCTGAGCGGTGGTCAGGGTCAGCGTCCGCGCGTCGCCGCTCCCGGCGACCGCTGCGTCGAGCTTGCCGTGGAAGGCCCGGCCCATGGCGACCTCGAATTCCTGGACGTCGTCCGCGCACGCCATCGCGGTGGTGGTGCTCTGCCCGACGGTGACCGCGGAACCGTCGATGCGGACGTCCGCCTTGAAGCGGTTGCAGCCCAGACTGCCGGTGGCCTTCCCCTCGGAACCGATCTCGACATGGGCTCCGGCGGGCGCGGTGGTCTTCTTCCCGTCGACGGTCAGGGAGGACACGTTCCAGTGGACACCGGTCAGGGGTGGCTCGGTCCGCACGGTGCCGCTGCCGTCTCCGGGGTCGCCCGAGTCCCCGGATCCCGCTCCGGGGCCCGGCTCCGTACCGCAGGCGGCCAGGGTGAAGGTGGTCAGGACGGCAAGGGCGCTGACGGCCATACGTTGTGTGCGCATGGCCATGTGACGGGCCGACCAGCCGATCCGGTTCCCCTCAGACCGTCAGCGGCAGCAACGACGCGAGGTCGGCACGCTCACCACTGGCGCTGACCTGCGCCGAGCCGAGTGCCTCCGCCCACTTGGTGCGGCCGGTGGCCAGTCGCATCCAGGTGAGCGGGTCCGTCTCCACGACGTTGGGCGGCGTCCCACGGGTGTGCTTGGGACCGCCGATGCACTGCACGACGGCGAAGGGCGGGACGCGCACCTCGACGGAGCCGCCCGGGGCCTTGTCCGCGAGCGCGTCGGCGAGCAGCCGGGTGCAGGCGGCGAGTGCCTGCCGGTCGTACGGGATGCCGAGGTCCGTCGCCCGGTTGAGATCGTCCGTGTGGATGACGAGCTCGACGGTACGGGTCACCAGGAAGTCGCCCAGCCGCATCGTGCCCGCCCGGGTGGTCAGCAGCCGGTCCTGGGCGCCGGCGGGCACGAGTTCGGTGAACCGCGCGGCCGTCTCCTCGTACAACGCGTCGAGATCAGGGCCGTCCGCCGCCGGGTCCTCCTCGTCGGTCCCGCCAATGTCCCGGTCGGCGGAGAACGGCCACTCCAGCAGGGCCGTGCCCGGCCTGGGGCCGCCGGCGGGCGGTGGCAGCTCCATGGCACGGCTCGCCCTGTCCAGGACCGTGGCCACGCGCGCGGCCACGTCCCGCACGGTGCGTCCCCCCGGCGCGGGCAGGGCGAGCTGTTCGGGCGTCATGGCCCGGACGGCGTCCCGTACGTGGGCGAACTGGGCCAGCACCGCGGACCGGGTCCTGGACATGTCGTACGCCCGGGGGCGCTTCTTGGCCGGTGGCATGAGGGCGAGACTAACCGCCGGGTCCGACAGCCGGCCGACAGCCTCCGCGACTGTGAACACCTCGCCGGTATCCCGCGGTTCACGGCCGGGCCGCCGTGAGGACCACCAGCAGCGGCACGACCCGGGCCCCTGGCACCTCGTAGCGCCCCCGCCCCGTCATGTGCAGCCAGCCCGCGGCGGTGAGAAGTCGCAGGTGGTGGTAGATCTGCCCGGTCGTGCCCGTCTCGTCGAGCCCGGCGAGCTCCGCGACGGTACGCCGGCCCGCGAGGATCTCGCGGAGCAGCCGCAGCCGTACCGGATGGCCGAGAGCCGCCAGGGGCTCGGCGGCCTCCGCCCAGTCGGGGCGGTCCTCGTCGGTGCCGAGGAGCCCCTCGGTGAGCGCGCCGTACTGCCATTCGAAGCGCTCGCCTGCGGGCAGCCTGACCGCGCCCGTGAACAGCACCCCGCCGTCGGCGGCTGCGTCCCCGACCAGGCCGAGCTGGTCCTTCAGACCGTCCAGCGCCCAGAAGTCGCCGTCGCCCAGCTTCGGTCTGCCGCCGCCCGCGGCCGACTCCAGCACCGCGAGCCGGCGCTCCAGCTCGGCCACGCGTTCCTCAAGCTCCACAGAACACAACCTTACGTAATTACGTAACATCAATCAACGAGTTTCCGTGAGGACGTCGAAAGCCCCCGTCCGGTCGACCCGGACGGGGGCTTTCGGCTCAGGCAGAACCTAGGCGAACAGACCCTCCAGGGTCCCCTCGTGCGCCGTGCGCAGCTCGCTCAGCGGAATGCTGAACTCGCCCTGGATCTCGATCTCCTCGCCGTCCACGACACCGATCCGGGCGACGGGCAGACCCCTCGCCCCGCACATGTCGTTGAAGCGGAGCTCCTCGCTGCGCGGGATCGAGACGACCGCGCGGCCCGCCGACTCCGAGAACAGGAAGGTGAACGCGTCCAGACCGTCCGGGACGACCAGCCGCGCACCCTTCCCGCCGCGCAGGCAGGACTCGGTGACCGCCTGGATCAGGCCGCCGTCGGAGAGGTCGTGCGCCGCGTCGATCATGCCGTCGCGGGAGGCCGAGATCAGGATCTCGCCGAGCAGCTTCTCGCGGCCCAGGTCGACCTTGGGCGGCATGCCGCCGAGGTGCTGGTGGACGACCTCGGACCAGGCCGAACCGCCGAACTCCTCGTGGGTGTCACCCAGGAGGTAGAGCAGCTGCCCCTCCTCGGAGAACGCGACGGGCGTGCGCCGGGTGACGTCGTCGATCACGCCGAGCACGGCCACGACCGGCGTCGGGTGGATCGCCGTGTCACCGGTCTGGTTGTACAGCGACACGTTGCCGCCGGTCACCGGGGTGCCCAGCTCCAGGCAGCCGTCCGCGAGACCGCGCGTGGCCTCCGCGAACTGCCACATGACGTCCGGGTCCTCGGGCGAACCGAAGTTCAGGCAGTCCGAGATGGCGAGCGGCTTGGCGCCGGACGCGGCCACGTTGCGGTAGGACTCGGCCAGCGCGAGCTGCGCGCCCGTGTAGGGGTCCAGCTTGGCGTAACGGCCGTTGCCGTCGGTCGCCATGGCCACGCCCAGGTTCGACTCCTCGTCGATCCGGACCATGCCGGCGTCCTCGGGCATCGCGAGCACGGTGTTGCCCTGCACGAAGTGGTCGTACTGGTCGGTGATCCAGGACTTGGAGGCCTGGTTCGGGGAGGCGACCAGCCTGAGCACCTGCTCGCGCAGCTCGGCGCCGTTCGCCGGGCGGGCGAGCTTCCCGGCGTCGTCCGCCTGGAGCGCGTCCTGCCACGACGGGCGGGCGAACGGCCGGTGGTAGGTCGGCCCCTCGTGCGCGACGGACCGCGGGGGTACGTCCACGATCTGCTCGCCGTGCCAGAAGATCTCCAGCTGCGAGCCCTCGGTCACCTCACCGATGACGGTGGCGATGACGTCCCACTTCTCACAGATCTCCAGGAAGCGGTCCACGTGCTGCGGCTCGACGATCGCGCACATGCGCTCCTGCGACTCGCTCATGAGGATTTCCTCGGGCGAGAGGGAGGAGTCGCGCAGCGGCACGGTGTCCAGCTCGACGCGCATGCCGCCGGAGCCCGCGGAGGCCAGCTCGCTCGTGGCGCAGGAGAGCCCGGCGCCGCCGAGGTCCTGGATGCCCGCGACGAGCTTCTCCTTGAAGATCTCCAGGGTGCACTCGATGAGGAGCTTCTCCTGGAACGGGTCGCCGACCTGGACGGCGGGCCGCTTGGTGGGCTTGGTGTCGTCGAAGGTCTCCGAAGCCAGCACGGAGACTCCGCCGATGCCGTCGCCGCCGGTACGGGCGCCGTAGAGGATGACCTTGTTGCCGGGGCCGGAGGCCTGGGCGAGGTGGATGTCCTCGTGCTTCATCACGCCGATGCAGCCGGCGTTGACGAGCGGGTTGCCCTGATAGCAGGCGTCGAAGACGACCTCGCCGCCGATGTTCGGCAGGCCGAGGCAGTTCCCGTAGCCGCCGATGCCCGCGACGATGCCGGGCAGTACGCGCCGGGTGTCGGGGTGGTCGGCCGCACCGAAGCGCAGCGGGTCGACGACCGCGACCGGACGGGCGCCCATGGCGAGGATGTCGCGGACGATGCCGCCGACGCCGGTCGCCGCACCCTGGTAGGGCTCGATGTACGAGGGGTGGTTGTGCGACTCGACCTTGAAGGTGACCGCGTAACCCTGGCCGACGTCGACGACACCGGCGTTCTCGCCGATACCGACGAGCATGGCGTCGTTGGCGGGTACCTTCTCGCCGAACTGCTTGAGGTGGACCTTGCTGCTCTTGTAGGAGCAGTGCTCGGACCACATCACGGAGTACATGGCGAGCTCGGCGCCGGTGGGACGGCGGCCCAGGATCTCCCGGATGCGGGCGTACTCGTCCTCCTTGAGGCCGAGCTCCTTCCAGGGCTGTCCGGCGTCCGGCGTCTCGGCCGCGTGCTTGACCGTGTCGAGGCTCATGCGTTGACCAGCTTCTTGATGATCGAGGTGAAGAAACCCAGGCCGTCGGTGCGACCGGTGCCGATGAGCGGCTCGACGGCGTGCTCCGGGTGCGGCATCAGCCCGACGATGTTGCCTGCGGCGTTGGTGATGCCGGCGATGTCGCGCAGCGAGCCGTTCGGGTTCACGTCGGCGTAGCGGAACGCGACGCGGCCCTCGGCCTCCAGCTCGTCGAGCGTGCGCTCGTCGGCGGTGTACCGGCCGTCCATGTTCTTCAGCGGTACGGAGATCTCCTGGCCCGCCGTGTAGTCCGAGGTCCAGGCGGTCTCCGCGTTCTCCACCCGCAGCTTCTGGTCGCGGCAGATGAAGTGGAGGTGATTGTTCCGGAGCATCGCACCGGGCAGCAGGTGCGCCTCGGTCAGGATCTGGAAGCCGTTGCAGATACCGAGGACCGGCATACCGGCCTTCGCCTGCGCGATGACCGTCTCCATCACCGGCGAGAAACGCGAGATGGCGCCGGCGCGCAGGTAGTCGCCGTAGCTGAACCCGCCCGCCAGGACGACGGCGTCGACCTGGTGCAGGTCCTTGTCACGGTGCCAGAGCGATACGGGCTCGGCCCCCGCGATCCGTACGGCCCGCAGGCTGTCCTGGTCGTCGAGCGTGCCGGGAAAAGTGACGACGCCGATACGGGTGGTCACTTCTCCTCCTCCACCTTGACGGTGAAGTCCTCGATGACGGTGTTGGCGAGGAAGGTCTCGGCCATCTCATGAATACGGGCGAGGGCGGCATCGTCGACCGGCCCCTCGACCTCGAGCTCGAAACGCTTTCCCTGACGAACGTCCGCGATTCCGTCGAAGCCGAGACGGGGCAGCGCGCGCTGCACAGCCTGTCCCTGCGGGTCGAGGATCTCCGGCTTGAGCATGACGTCGACTACGACGCGTGCCACTGGCACTCCCGGTGGTGTGGTGCGGCTGTGTCTCCGAGGGGTTCCCCAGATCCCCGCGGGTCCACTCAGCGTACCTGGCCAGAAATTCTACGCGGGTAGATATCGGGCGGCGAGGATCACACCGCGATATCGAAGCGAGGCAACACACGGAAAAACCTGAGGAAAAAATCTTCACCGCGATTGAGCGAGGGCGTCACACGGAAGCAACACGCGGAAGTAATTGGGCGGGCTTCACAATGCGGCTCCCACCGCTGTACAAATGAATACAGGGAAAGCACCATTGCCCCGGAACAGTCGACAACCGTCGATCCGTATCCGCCCAGCCGCCGGAAGGCCGGCATCAGCGCCTGACAGACGCGACGATGCCGCAGGAAAGGACCGATATCCGTGGCTCAGCGCGTCGTGGTCACACTCTCCGACGACATCGACGGGGGAGAAGCGGCGGAAACGGTCACCTTCTCCCTGGACGGGAAGTCGTACGAGATCGACCTCAATCCCGCCAATGCAAAGAAACTGCGCAAGGCGCTGGCCCCGTACGTCTCGGCCGGCCGAAAGCAGACAAATACCGGCAAGCGCGGCAAGGCCCCGGTGGCCTACCACCACACCTCGCTGGCGCCCGACCCCGCCGCCGTGCGCGCCTGGGCCCGCTCGCACCGGATGGAGGTGCCGGCCCGCGGCCGGATCCCCAAGAAGGTCTACGAGGCGTTCCACGCGGCCAGTTGAGGGCGACGCCCGGAATGTTCCGTTCCGGTTCAGCGCCCGTCCCTCCCCGGGGCAACACCTCGGGGAGCCGACTTGCACAACACCCCTGCAGGTCGGCTAGAGTCTGGAGCACGCCGAAGGGCAAGGCCGAAAAGCCGGGTCCGACGCAGCGTGCGGGTGTAGTTCAGTAGTAGAACATCCCCCTTCCAGGGGGAAGGCGCAGTGTGCAATTCCTGTCACCCGCTCTGCACTGCCTTACCAGACCACTCAGTGGATCAGGTAGAGTAGTGAGCGCTCCACCGGTGAAAGCCGAGTGGTAGCAATGCGGACGTAGCTCAGTTGGTAGAGCGCAACCTTGCCAAGGTTGAGGTCGCCAGTTCGAACCTGGTCGTCCGCTCTTGAGTCAAAGGCCCCGGTCGATTTCGGCCCGGGGCCTTTGACGTTTCCGGTTATCGACGCCCGGCAGAACTGGGCCGCCCACGCCGCATCAAGGCAACGCGGCCCCCGTAGCGCTGCTCCGGGGAATTCAGCGACTCCAAGGGCTCCGGAGAAGTGACCGCGATCTCGTTCTCTCGTGCCGCACAGTGAGGTCTGCGCCCTGCGTGACACCAGCGATGCCGCGAACCCCGCTCGCCCCGCGGCTGCGGGCGCGGACGGTGTGAAGGTCGCCACATCGCTGCGAACCGGACTGCCGGACTGCGGGGCGATGTTCGTGACGAGTCACTGACGGCCCGGGGCTCTGGACCGCACACTCGCCGCAGACGTGGCCCTTCGCCCGGAGCGCGGTCAGCGTTCGCAAGGCGGTCGAGATCATCCGGACCGTGTACGCCGGGAACCGCTCCGCGGAAACGGAGTTGGGCGCCGCGATTGTCTTTGCCGGGGACCGCCGCTGACGGCCCGGGGGCTGAGGTTTCGAAGCTCGCGGCCGACGGGGGGCCCGTCGGCGAGACAGCGGAGCGCACCTCCCTGTCGCGGGGCAACCGCGCCCGGCCCTCGGTCAGCGGCCGTCTCCGAACTCTCGCGCGGAGCACCGTCATGCGGCGGTGCGTCTCGCCCGGGTGAAAGGTTGGGTATAGTAAGCACCGCGCTTCGGCGCACGCGGACGTAGCTCAGTTGGTAGAGCGCAACCTTGCCAAGGTTGAGGTCGCCAGTTCGAACCTGGTCGTCCGCTCCATGGAAGAAGGCCCCGGTCATCACGACCGGGGCCTTCTCTCGTTCCGTCAGTGGCCGTCGACCGGCCAGCTGAGACCGGTGAGAAGTTCGTACGCGTCCAGGTACTTGGCGCGGGTCGCCTCGACGATCTCCCGCGGAAGCGCCGGCGGCGGCTCCTCGCCGTGGCGGTCCCAGCCGGAGGCCGGGGAGGTCAGCCAGTCCCGCACGAACTGCTTGTCGTACGAAGGCTGCGCCCTGCCGGGCTCCCAGCTCTCGGCGGACCAGAAGCGTGACGAGTCCGGAGTCAGCACCTCGTCCGCGAGGATCAGTTCCTCGCCGCCGTCGGCGGTGGGCGCGAAGCCGAACTCGAACTTCGTGTCGGCGAGGATGATTCCGCGCTCACGCGCGATGTCCCGGGCCCGCCCATAGACGTCCAGGGTCGTCCGGCGCAGCACCGCCGCCGTCTCGGCACCGACCTCGCGGGCGACCTCCTCGTACGAGACGTTCTCGTCGTGGTCCCCGACGGCGGCCTTCGTGGCCGGGGTGAAGATCGGTGCCGGCAGCTCGGAGCCGTCGACCAGGCCTTCGGGCAGCGCGAGGCCGCAGACCGTGCGGGTCGCGTCGTACTCGGTCAGGCCGGAGCCGGTCAGATAGCCGCGCGCCACGCACTCGACCTGCACCATCCGCAGCGAGCGGCAGATCAGGGTGCGGCCGGCCCAGTCGTCGGGCGCACCCGCCGGGAGGTCCGTCGAGAGCACGTGGTTGGGGACGAGATCGGCGAGCTGGTCGAACCACCACAGCGACAGCTGCGTGAGGACAAGGCCCTTTTCGGGGATCTCGGTGGGCAGGACCCAGTCATACGCGGAGATACGGTCGCTGGCGACCATGACGAGGTCACCGGCCTCGTTCCGGTACAGGTCGCGCACCTTGCCGGTGTGCAGGTGGGTGAGTCCCGGCACCTGCACGGGCTCGGGCTTTTCTACGAAACCGGACACGCTGCCTCCGCGTAGGTTGATCCAGGAGTCGTTCCGATTGTCCCGCATGCGAAGGGGCCACGCCGACAGGGGTCACCCCGTGGACGGGGGCGACGGCGCCCGGGCCTGCGGCGGGCCCGGAAACCCGGCGATGGAGCATGGCGACCAAGAGTCCCGACGCGCGGCATCCGGGGCGGCGTCCAGGGCCGCGTCCAGGGCACAGGACGCCGCGTGCGGCACCCCGGGCTGGCCGTCCGGGCCGGGCCGGTCAGTCGCGCTTGCAGATCCGGTCGAGGAGATTCGCCGTCGCCCGCTGGACACGGGCATCCACGTGGCCCGGACGGTCCAGCGCCGGGGACCAGGCGAAGGTGCCGGAAGCGAAGACGAGCGCGCCCGAAGGGGCGCGGTAGAGCGAGGTCTCCTGGTGCCGGGTGGCCCCCTCGCCGTCGCTGTACGGGGAGTGCGCGAGCAGCATGCGGTTCTCGTGCTCGGGCAGGCTCGTGCGCGGGAAGTAGCGGTCGGCCTCGCCGGCGACCAGCCCGGCAAGCTCATCGCCCTCGGCTGCCCCGGTGGCCTCCCAGAGCCAGTGCCCGCCGTTCCTCACGACCAAGGGGTGAGGTTCGGGGACCCGGCCCGCGTACTGGATGCCGAGCAACTGCTGTTCCGCGCGGTCGACCTCGCGCCACAGCGCCGGCTTCCCGGGGCCGCGGCGCTTGCGGCAGGTGAGCAGGCGATCGGGGACGCCCGAGGGCGACGGGCCGAGGCCGACCTGCCAGTACATGGTGTTGGCGGAGAGGAACACCAGGGAGGTGCCGATGTCCCTGGCCCGCTCGGCCGTGCGGCGCATCGGGATCGACCAGTACTCGTCGTGACCGGGGAAGACCAGGCCCCGGTAGCGACTGGGGTCGACCCGACCGGCGTGCAGATCACGGGCGTCGGCGTAGGCGAGGTCGTAGCCGTAGCGCTCGGCCCAGCGGATGAAGTCGTAGGCGTGGCCCACGTGCAGGGGCAGGCCCGCGCCCGCGTAGGGGCGGTCGAAGGAGATCGTGACGGCGGCGTCCTCCTCCCCCAGCAGCCTGCCTCCCTCGTCCCACGCGTGGTAGAGGCTGGCGCCGGTCCGGCCGTCCTCCGGGTAGAGGTTGTAGGCCTGCCACGTGATGTCGGGAAGCAGGAGGAGCAGGTCCGCCGGGTGGTCGTCGCGGACCGTGAAGGGGATGTGCGAGCGGTATCCGTCGGCGGTGGTCAGCACGGCCACGTACGCGCCGACCGACCAGTACGTGGGGATCTGCAGCCGCCAGGAGAGCCACCAGTGGTGGCAGGACACCGTCCGCTCGGCCGTCAGCGGCGGCGGCTGCACGATGCCGGACAGGCGCGGGCTCGTGGTGATCTTGGCCGCGCCGTCTCCCGCGTAGTGCCCGATGCGGTAGACGTCGACGGAGAACTGCTGGGGCGGGTCCACGGTGATGTGGAAGTCGATGGCCTCGCCGGGAGCCGCGGCGCCGGGAGACACGAACCCCTTGATCTGGCGGTGCACGTCGTCTGCGGTTCGCGTACCGCCGCCCGATCCGCCGCGGCCGAGGTCGGGGTCGGCGTACCAGGGGACGACCTGACCGGTGTCGTCGAAGTAGTTCTCGCTGCCGCGCAGCCAGGGCAGTGGGCCCATGCCGAAGGGGTCGCTCACAGCGTGCGCGAGGGCACCCGATTCCCACCGCTGGATATGCTCCGCCCCCATCCCGCACCCCTCCCTCGTCCCCCGTGAGACCAGATACGCCGGACGCCGGCGCCTGCCCCCAGCACATCACATAACGCGTGCGGTCCGTCACCGTTCGTCGCGAATCAATGTGACCGGAAGGAGTTCATCCGGGTATTGAGCTGGCATTCAGAACATTTCGCACGCTATATGGACGGACGGTCGTTCAACCCAGGCGTACGGGCTTGTCGGCGCGGACGCCCACCGCGGTCAGCCAGGAGCGCAGCGGCTCCGCGTCGCCGTCCTCCACGAGACTGAGCACAGGGGCTCCGAGATCCGACCTCCGGCCGCCGTCGACCAGCAGGGCGGGACCGTCGAGCCAGTCGAGGCCGGGTGCTGCCCCCGCCGTGTCCACGGCGGCGCAGCAGACCATCGCCACCACGTGGTCGGCGAGCAGCTCCGTGCCCGTACGCGGTGGCTGGAGGGGGAAGAGCGGAAGCGGCACGGGACCCCAGAGATCCATGGCGCCGGTGGCCGCCCCGGCCGGTGAACCCTCCGCCGCGGTGCCGCCGGACCCCGCGCCGCCGGCCACAGTCCCGGAACGCGGCTCGGTCCCCGCTTCGTCACGGGCGACGGCCGCGCCGATCCCGGCCGCGAGCGCATCGCTGTCGGCGCCCGGCGCGGAGAGATGATCGATGACGCGTGCCAGCGTGGGAACCACGGCTCCGTCCGCCCCGGAGGCCCCTGGTAGCCCCGCAGGCACACTCGTGGCGACCCCCAGCGCGTCGAGCACCCGGTGCAGCCGGGCCGCCTCCGAGCGCCACTTCCGGTCCACGACCTCCTCCGGGTACTGCTGCCAGTCGACAGGGGCCCAGCCGGGGCCGGTCTGCGCCGGGCCGCCGTGGAAGAGCCGGGCCGCGAGCAGCGAGGCCGCCTCGTCGGCAGCGCCCGGCTCCTCGATGAGGTCACAGGCGGGTCGCTCCCCCAGCCGGTCGGTGAAACCCTCGGCCAGCCGGTCGCGCCGCGAGAGCTCCGTCAGCGCGGAGACGACACCCGCGTCGAGCCGCGATGGCCAGCGGCCCATACGCCAGGCGGGCAACGCGACCCTGGTCAGCAGCCGGTCCCAGCCCGCGTAGGCGAGGCCGACCTGCTCCTGGGCGCGGATTCTCAGGCTGTAGTCGACGTCCTGGGCACGGCCCGACGCGGCGGCGGCGACACAGCGCTCCATCTCGGCGGCATGGCCACGGCACCCGCGCAGCATCACCTTGGCGACCCACCCCACGAAGGCTGTGGGGATCCGCCGCACGGCCCCCTGACCGGGCAGCGCGGCGTCGGCCACGGCGGCGTCCAGGCCGCGGACGAAACGGCGGGCCGCGGCTATGTCGGGGTGCGCGGACGGCCCGGTGCCCGCGACGACGGGGGCGAGCACGGCGCGCAACTCGGCGACCCTCATCCACCACAGGAACGGAGAGCCGATGACGAGCACGGGGGCCGTCGGAACACGGCGGCTGCGCGCACCACCGGCCGGTCCTCCGGCCACGTCCGACCCGCCCGGTCCGGCGGAGGGGTGTGTACGGTCCTCCAGCCAGCTGTCGCAGTCGGGGGTCAGCGCTATGGCGGACGGCGCCGGAACGTCGAGCCGGTCGGCGAGATCCCGGACCAGCCGGTAGAGGTCGGGGGCCGCCGTCTCGGCGAGGGGCACCGTCGGACTGATCGCGGGCTTCGCGCGCGCCAGGGCGACGCCGACCCCGGCGGCGACCAGCAGCACGACGACGGCGCACGCCGTCACCACCCAGGCGGCCGTGGACCACACGCTTCCGTCGACGCGCCCCTGGCCGCTCGCGACGAGCAGCACGACGGCCACGCCCGCCGGGAGGATCGCCAGGGCGGTGGCTCTGCTGCGGATACGCAGCAGGGCCCGAGCTCTGGCGCGCGCTGCGTGCGCGCCCAGCTCCTCAACCGAACCGGTACCGGACACGGCTGTACGTCACCCCCTCTGCCCCCGCGACGGTGTTGGTCACTCCCCCACTGTGGCACCCGTCACTGACATCGCAATGCCTGTGGGCCAAGTGCCGGAACGCTTGCGCCGCACCCTAGTTGGGGGCTCGGCAGCCGTCATCCGGATGGCCGAGCCGTCACTCGATGGAATGGCTTTGGGCAAAGCTGCTGACGCGCGGGCGAGCAGGGGTCCGGTGATACCCGAGGACGCCCCTGCCGAACCCGACGGGCCTCGGGCGGACGCCGGACGCGCCTGTGCCCGGCCCTAGGGCGAGGGCCGGGCACAGGCGACGGGCGGGGCTCAGGCCTCGTCGGCGGCCTTGCGAGCGATGTCCGTGCGGTGCTGCGAGCCGATGAGCCGGATGCGGCCGAGCGCCGTGTAGGCGCGTTCCCGGGCCTGCGTGAGGTCCTTGCCGGTCGCCGTCACGGAGAGCACGCGCCCTCCGGCGCTGACGACCGCGTCACCGTCCTGCCGCGTACCGGCGTGCAGGACGAACGCGTGCGGCGCATCCTTCTCCACGACGTCCGCGAGGCCCTCGATCGGATCCCCGGTCCGGGGCGTCCCCGGATAGTTGCGTGAGGCGATGACCACCGTGACGGCGGCGTCGTCGTGCCACTTCAAGGCGGGGAGGGCGTCGAGGGTGCCGTTCGCGGAACCGAGCAGGACACCGGCCAGCGGGGTCTTCAGCCGGGCCAGGACCACCTGGGTCTCCGGGTCGCCGAAGCGGGCGTTGAACTCGATGACCCGCACACCGCGCGAGGTGATCGCGAGACCCGCGTACAGCAGCCCGGAGAACGGGGTGCCGCGTCGGCGCAGCTCGTCGACGGTCGGCTGCAGAACGGTCTGCATGACCTCGTCGACCAGCTTCGGATCGGCCCATGGGAGCGGGGAGTACGCGCCCATGCCGCCGGTGTTCGGACCCTCGTCGCCGTCCAGGGCGCGCTTGAAGTCCTGGGCGGGCTGGAGGGGCAGCACGGTGGTGCCGTCGGTGATCGCGAAGAGGCTGACCTCGGGACCGTCGAGGAACTCCTCGATCACGACCCGGTCGCAGGCCAGCGCGTGCGCGCGGGCGGCTTCGACGTCGTCGGTGACGACGACGCCCTTGCCTGCCGCCAGACCGTCGTCCTTGACGACGTACGGTGCCCCGAACGCGTCGAGGGCCTCGTCGATCTCGGCGGGCGTCGTGCAGACGTAGCTCCGGGCCGTCGGGACGTTGGCACCGGCCATGACGTCCTTGGCGAACGCCTTGGAGCCCTCCAGCAGTGCGGCCTCACGGGAGGGGCCGAAGCAGGGGATGCCGGCCGCGCGGACGGCGTCGGCGACACCGGCGACAAGCGGTGCCTCCGGACCGACGACCACCAGCTCGGCGCCCAGTTCGGTGGCGAGGCGCGCGACGGCGGCGCCGTCGAGAGCGTCGACCGGGTGCAGTTCGGCCACCTCTGCGATTCCGGCGTTGCCGGGAGCGCAGTACAGAGCGGTGACATCGGGGTCGAGGGAGAGAGAGCGGCACAGGGCGTGTTCGCGGGCGCCGCCGCCGATGACGAGGACCTTCACGGGATGCAGCCTAGCCGCCGGGGGCGGAAGGCCTCGACGGGCTCCGCTCCGTGGACGGCCGAGAAGCGCGCTGGGAAGCCGGAGCGAAGGTGCGTCGTCCCGAGACCTCAGTCGTTGGTGAACTCCTCCACGACCGTGGCCCCCAGCTCGCGGACGATCAGGTCGTGCCCGGAGAGCGCGGAGTCGACCAGGTCTGGGTCGTCCGCCTCCGCGGTGTCGTCCTCGGGCGCGACCGACCGTGGAGGCTCGGGGGCCGCCCGGTCGTAGGAGGACGGTTCGGCGCGGCCGGGCTGCTGCTGCTGCTGCGGAGGCTGCTGTGCGGCCGGCGGAGCCTGGTCGGCGGGGGCGGGCCGGGGCTCGTAGGACGGTGCCTGCGGCGCCGACGGCGGCTGGTACGGCGCGGCCGGGGGCCGGCCACCTCCTCCTCCGCCTCCACCGGTCTGTGGTGGCATGCCGCCACCACCGGACGGGTCCACGACCGCGTCCACCCGCCAGTTGGCGTTGAACTGCTGGGCCAGCGCCTGCTTGAGCACCTCCTCGCTGCCACTGCTCGCGAAGGTGTCGCGCGCCCCGGCGTTCAGGAAGCCGATCTGCAGGGTGCTGCCGTCGAAGCCCGTGACCTGGGCGTTCTGACTGAGCAGGATCCAGGTGAAGCGGCGGCGGTTCTTCACTGCCTCCAGGATGTCTGGCCACATGTTGCGGACCTGGGCGGCGCCCTGAGCGAGACCCGGGTCCCCCTGGGCCGGCGCCTGCGCCGCCGGGGCGGGGGTCGGTGCGGCCTGGGCGGGAGACGGAGGGGGCGGCTGTGTCTGCGGGACACCACCGCCGGGCGCGGAAGCCGTCGGCCAGCCGCCGGGGCGGCGGGCCGCCTCGGCCCCGCTGCCGGCTCCGGCCGCGGCGGGCCACGCCCCGGGGCGCTGTCCGGCCGGGGGCTGCTCGACGGGCGGGGCCTCCTGATGCTCCGGAGGCTCGTAGGGGGCGGGCGCCTGCTGGGCGGCCGGCGGTGCCACGGCCTCCGAGGCGACGGGCGCGGCCGGGGGCACGTCGGCGGGAGCACCGCCCGGGGCGTCCCCCCGAACGGCAGCACGGGCGGCGGCCGGACCCCCGGGCGCCCCGGCCGCCCCGGCTCCATGGGCGGCCGGTCCCGGTACGTACCCCATGGCGGGGCCGGGACCCGCGGGCACGAACGAAGCCGCACCGCGCTCGAGCCGGTCCAGCCTGGCCTGCAGCGAACGCTCGTCGTCGAAGGCGGCGGGCAGCAGGACCCGGGCGCAGATCAGCTCCACCTGGAGCCGGGGGGAGGTCGCCCCGCGCATCTCGGTGAGCCCCTCGTTGACCAGGTCGGCGGCACGGCTCAGCTCCGCGGCGCCGAAGACGGATGCCTGGGCCTGCATCCGCTCCACCACGTCGGCGGGGGCGTCGATGAGCCCCTTGTCGCCGGCGTCGGGCACGGCGGCCAGGATCACCAGGTCACGCAGCCGCTCGAGCAGGTCCGCGACGAAGCGCCGGGGGTCGTTGCCGCCCTCGATCACGCGGTCCACGACCTCGAAGGCGGCGGCCCCGTCGCCCGCCGCGAAGGCGTCAACGACGGAGTCCAGCAGGGACCCGTCCGTGTAGCCGAGGAGCGAGGTCGCCATGGCGTATGTCACACCGTCGTCGCGCGCACCGGCGAGCAGCTGGTCCATGACGGACATCGAGTCACGCACGGAACCGGCGCCCGCCCGCACCACGAGGGGCAGCACACCCTCCTCGACGAAACTGTTCTCCTTGGCGCACACCTCCGCGAGGTAGCCGCGCAGTGTCCCGGGCGGCACGAGCCGGAAGGGGTAGTGGTGCGTACGCGACCGGATCGTGCCGATGACCTTCTCGGGCTCGGTGGTCGCGAAGATGAACTTGAGGTGCTCCGGCGGCTCCTCGACCACCTTCAGCAGGGCGTTGAACCCTGCCGGCGTGACCATGTGGGCCTCGTCGATGATGTAGATCTTGTACCGGCTCGAAGCGGGCCCGAAGAAAGCCTTCTCCCGCAGGTCACGGGCATCGTCCACACCACCGTGGGACGCGGCGTCGATCTCGATGACGTCGATCGACCCCCGCCCGTTGCGCGCGAGGTCCTGGCAGCTCTGACACTTCCCGCACGGCGTGGGCGTGGGGCCCTGCTCGCAGTTCAGGCAGCGGGCGAGGATGCGCGCACTGGTCGTCTTTCCACAGCCGCGCGGCCCGCTGAACAGGTACGCGTGATTGACCCGGTTGTTCCGCAGGGCCTGCTGCAACGGGTCAGTGACATGCTCCTGACCGATGACCTCGGCGAAGGACTCGGGGCGATAACGGCGGTACAGCGCAAGGGACGACACACATACGAGGTTATCGGGGCGCACCGACAACCGGTCCCGCCCCGGGACACCGCTCCGGCGGGAAACCACACCCCGGGCACGCAAGGGCCCCCCACGCACCCGCCAGAGCCGACCTACCCTTGCTGCCTTCCGGCCCTGGGGGAGTTCAGTCAGATAGCGCCACGTGAGGGGCTGACGCCCACCTTAGCCGATCCCCGCCCCCCGCCGTCCACCCGCTCCCGCATGACGATCCGGCCGGAGAGCACTCCGGAACGATCTACGGGGAACGTGTTCGCGAGCACCCCCTGGCGTCTTGTATTGTTTGCGGCGGAGGATTCGCCTAGTGGCCTAGGGCGCACGCTTGGAAAGCGTGTTGGGGGCAACCCCTCACGAGTTCGAATCTCGTATCCTCCGCCATTGCTCTCACCGGGCAATACGTCGAAGGGCCCCACCGCTTGCGGTGGGGCCCTTCGACGTTGGTAGTCTCAGTTCTGGCCTCATTCATTTCCGACATGAGAGACATTCCATTCCGCCGACTTGCCGTCGACGGGTCGAGTCACAGGACATCACCTTCACTCAGAAGCGGGTTTCTGCCGACTCAGGACGCAGGCGTCCCCCGCGATCCGCCATTCTGGGTCTGTGCAGGACCGATTCCGGTCAGAGACCACCGGCACTCGTCTTTGTGAGGTGTCCCCATCAGCAAGCCCAGCGGATCAACTCTGGCCACGTGGCTGAGTGATCTGGAAGTCGACCGGCTCGAGCGGGTCCTGGCAGCTCGCCCGGATGCCGTGTCCCCGCCGGAACCACGATCGTTCGGCGAACTCGCGGACCGCCTTCAGCGCCCGGCGTCGGTGGCCTCGGTGCTGCCCGGACTCGCGCTGCCACACCTGCAGGTAGCCGAGGCACTGGCGGCATTGGGGCCCGTTCCATGTGCCGCCCTGGCCGATCTGCTGGATGCGACCGGAACGGAGAGCACTCGCGGGCTGGACGCGGCCTTGGAGGCGCTGGCCGACCGTGCACTCGTCTGGCCGGACGGCGAAGGGCTGCTGCGCATGGCGGCGCCGTTGCGGCAGGCGTGGGACTCGCCGCTGGGGCTGGACGCACCGCTCACCCGGCTACTGGCGGACACGACCTCCGAGGAACTGCGCCGCATGCTGGTGGCCCTGGGCGTCCCGTCGCCCGGCACCACCAAGAAGCATCGGCTGACCGCCCTGCTGGAACACCACAGCAATCCGGAGCGGGTGGCCGCGGTGATCACTTCGGCACCTGCGTCCACCCGGAAGCTGCTTGAGCGGCGAGCGTCTCGCCAGGGTGAACAGGCTCAATCACCGGCGCGTTTGATCACGTTCAGGGCCCCGTCGGCCGACTCCGAGCCGGGTGCGCGCTGGGCACTGGAGCGGGGACTGCTGGTCCAGGACCGGTACTCCGGGTACGGATCCACACGCATGCCCGCCGAGGTGGCGCTCGCACTGCGCGGAGTCGGCTGGCACGCCCCCTTCGAGCCCGTCCCGCCCGTCGTGCGGACGGCGTCCGTCACCTCGGCGGAAGTGGACCGGGAGGCGGCGGCAGCCGCCACGGCGTTCGCCGCACATGCCGCGTCGGTTCTGGCGACGTGCTCCGCCGCTCCGCCGGTCCTGCTGAAGTCCGGCGGGGTCGGAGCACGTGAGCTGTCCCGGATCAGCAAGGCGGCGCAGTGCGACGACATCGTCGTGCGTCTTGTTCTGGAGACGGCGTACGACGCCGGGCTGCTGGCCCAGGACGGCGACCGGGTCGCGGCAACGGACGGATACGACACCTGGGCGGAACGAGAACCAGCGGAGCAGCTCACCGCGCTTCTCCACACCTGGCGGACGCTGCCGCTGACTCCGGCCCAGGCCCGCGACGAGGACGGCAAGGTACTGCCCGCGCTCGCCGGAACACCGCCCTGCGGCGGCTGTATACAGGCCCGAGAGGGGCTCCTCGCCGCCGCAGCGGAGTTCCCGGCGCACCGGGGAGTGTACAGCCCCGCGGAACTGGGGCCGATGGTTGCCTGGCACCGCCCGCTCGCCGAACAACTCCCCCAGGACACCACGCCCTTCGCCACCGCAATCCGGGAAGCGGAACTGCTCGGGGTCGTCGCCCGCGGCTGCCTGTCCCCCATCGGTGCCGCTCTGCGGGCCAACGACACCGAAGCCGCCGAAACGCTCGCCGCTGCCTGTGAGCGGCTGCTGCCGGCAGCCACCAGGGCAGCCCGTTTCGGCGCGGACCTCACCGCCGTTGTCACCGGCACACCGTCCGCCCGCCTCGCCGCACTGCTGGACACCGTCGCGGACAAGGAAGTCGGTGGCACGGCATCGGTGTGGCGGTTCAGCCCCACAACCGTTCGCCGTGCCCTGGACACGGGCCGCACGGCGGATGCCATCGCGGCTGACCTGGGCGCCGTCGCGGTCGGCGCCCTCCCCCAGCCGCTGTTGTACCTGATCAACGACTCCGCACGCACTCACGGCCGTGTGCGCATCGCCCCCGCTGCCTGTGTGATCCATGGCGAAGAAGCCGCCCTCCTCGCCGAACTCGTCACTCACAGAAAGCTCGCCGCCCTCGGCCTACGCGTGTTGGCGCCGACCGTGCTGGTCAGCCGGACCCCACTCGACAAGACCCTCGCCGCGCTCCGGGCCGCTGGCTACGCCCCCGTCGCCGAGAGGGCCGACGGGACCGTACGCGTCGAGAAGCCCCGGCGCCGACGTGCCGCCGCCCCGGTCCCGGTCCCCCCACTCCCAGGCCAGCGGCAGCGGTCCGTGCCGACGGTGACTCAGATGACTCCGGTGACCGTCGACCTGAGCACGCTGGCCGCCAGGCTGCGGGCCGCCCCGCCGACACTCCCGGCTCCCGACCCGTTCGGCACCGGGGTCCCCTACGGCACGGACACCGAGGAGATCGTCGCCGCGTACGCGAAGAACCTGGCGTACAGCGATGTCCGCCAGCTCGCCCATGCCGTCGACGTCGGCACAGCCATCACGGTCGAGTACGTCGCCGCCTCGGGCAACCGGACCGTACGTATCCTCAGCGAGCTCGTGCTCGACCCGCCCTACTTGTACGCCTGGTGCCACCTGCGCGACGACGAACGGGTCTTCACCCTCTCCCGCATCCACGGCATCATGCCCGGGTAGCCGTGATCCGCGTCGTGGCTCGGTGTTCGGCCGGTCACCGCGGCCATGCCCCGCCACCAAGCACTGCGACGAGCCGCCACTACCATCGTCGACCATGAACTGGGTCGAGCGTGCCGCGCAGTTGAGGCAGTGGACGAGGAGCGGGACGCGGGCTCCGCACAAGCCGTTGCTGTTCCTGTACGCGCTCAGCCGGTTCCAGCAGGACGCCGATGACGAGCTGCGATACAGCGCCGTGGAGGCGGACCTGCGGGGACTGCTCGCCGAGTACGGTCCCGGCATCCGGACGACTCCCGCCTACCCCTTCCATCACCTGGTGAGTGACGGCGTCTGGGAGGTGCGCACCGAGCGTGGGCCGGGCAGCCCCGGGACCGGGGTCAGGGAACTGCGCGCAACCGGCGCCGCCGGGCGGCTGACGCCGGAGCTACGGGCAGCGTTGCGGCGTGAGCCGTCCCTTCTCGGGCGGATGGCACGCGTACTCCTCGATCTGAACTTCCCGCCCTCCCTCCACGGCGAACTGTGCGAAGCCGTCGGCCTGGAGCTGGAGGAGGCCGAGACCGGACAGCTCTCGGCCGCGCGCAGGCAGCGGGACCGGCGCATGCGGGAGGCGGTCCTGACGGCGTACGAGTACCAGTGCGCCTTCTGCGGGTACGACGGCAGGATCGGCGCGGTGCCGGTCGGGCTTGAGGCCGCCCATGTGCGCTGGTGGGCGTTCGACGGACCGGACGACGTCGAGAACGGGCTGTGCCTGTGCTCACTGCACCACAAGCTGTTCGACAAGGGCGTACTCGGCCTCGGCGAGGGCCACCGCATCCTGGTCTCGCAGAGCTTCGTCGGCCACAGCACCGCCGCCCGCGAGCACGTCATCACGCTCGCCGGCCGTCCGCTCATCGGCCCCCAGCCGGGCGTCCGCCCCATCGCCGCCGCCCACCGTTCCTGGCACACCGGCCAGGTCTTCCACGGCAGCCCACGTCCCGCCACGACCGCCTGACCGCCGACCCGGCGGTCACGAGAGTGCCCGGTTCTGATGGGTGAGGGTCATGAAGGCCTCTTCGAGGCTGCGCGGAGTGACCTCGATGTCGGCGGCGGAGGTCTGCTCGATCAGCAGGCGCAGCAGCGCGTCGGAGTCGGTGGTGTCGAAGTGGTACCGCCCGCCGCGCGGGGTGCACGAGCGGACCAGCGGGGACTCCGCGAGGGCGGCGGCACTCCGCTCACCGATCCGCGCCGACACGGTGCGCCCGCTGAGAGCGGACCTCACGTCGGACACCGAACCGTCGACGACGACACGGCCGCGGTCGATCATCACCACCCGATCGGCGAACCTGTCCGCTTCCTCCATGTAGTGGGTGGCGAACATGACCGTCATGCCGCGCTCCCTGTCCTCACGGACCGTGGCCCAGAAGTCCCGGCGGGCGACGACGTCCATGCCGGCCGTCGGCTCGTCGAGGACCAGCAGCTCGGGCCCGGACAGCAGGGCGAGGGCGAACCGCAGCCGCTGCTGCTCGCCGCCGGAGCACTCCGCGACGCGGCGGCCGCGCAGCTCGTCGAGTCCGGCCCGGGTCAGCACCGCGTCGACGTCGGCGCCGCGGTGCAGCGAGCCGAGCATCCGTACGGTGGCCTCGACACTCAGGTCGGGCAGCAGCCCGCCCGTCTGGAGCACCGCGGCAACCTGCCCGGAGCGCACCGCCTGCCGCGGCTCGCCCCCGAACAGCCGCACCGAGCCTTCGTCGGGCCGCGTCAGCCCGAGCAGCATGTCGATGGTGGTCGTCTTCCCGGCGCCGTTCGGTCCGAGGAAGGCCACGATCTCACCCCGCCGGATGCTCAAGTCGATGCCGTCGACAGCGGTGAACTGCTCTCCCTTGGCATCGGTGAACCGCTTCACGACAGAACTGAGCCGGACGGGATCCGAGGACGACACCTCCTCGGACACCGGGCGTGGTCGGGTTTCGATCATCTTCGAGTCCTCACGATCTGGGTGGGGGTGGCCTGGCAAAGCCACTCTCCCAAAACCGCCTATCCGCCCCTGCCCGCCGGTCTATCCGGCTGCTATCGGGATGCGGGACCCCTGAGCCCCAGGACGCGGCCCCTTGCCGAGGGGAGTGATACCCGCGCACGTGGGCCCGCGTGAGGTGAGGTACCCCGCACGGTCCGGCCGCAGGGTCAGGAATCCCTGTCCGCAAGCCAGTTGCCGATGCCGGCCATGGCCTGAGGGCCGTAGTCCGCCTCGACGTCACGGGCGAGGTCGGCGATCGTGACCGCGGCCAGCGAGGCGCGCCACGCGGACTCCGCCGCCCCCATCGTGCGGGCGATCGCGCAGGGGGTGGAGCAGGCGGCCGCGGGGGTCGCCAGGGGGCCTCGCTGCCGGATCTCCGTGCAGACGAAGGCGGGTGCGGGGCCGTCGACCGCCTGGACGACGTCGAGGACGGTGATCGTCTCCGGGGAGCGGGTCAGGGCGTAGCCGCCCGACTTGCCCTGGGTGGAATGGATCAGTCCCGCCCGCGAGAGCGCCTGGAGCTGTTTCGCGAGGTAGCTGCCCGACACGTCGTGCAGTTCGGCGAGGCGTGCGGCGGGAACCGGCTCGTTGCTGGTCGTGAGCACGGTGCAGCAGTGCAACGCCCATTCGACTCCACCCGACATCTTCACCACTTCACAGTACCTTCCTGTACCCGGATAACTCTTGTCCGAGTATTGTCTCGGACAAGAGTTATCCGAGTTTCGGGCGTAGAGTGGCGCAGAGTCGGGCATTACCGGCATATCGCCCGTACGCCTCAGGGAAGGTACGACATGAAGATCGCAGTGCTCGGCGGAACCGGACTCATCGGTTCACAGGTGGTCCGGGACCTCAAAGCGGCCGGACACCAGGCGGTGCCGCACTCACAGTCCACCGGAGTCGACCTCATCAGCGGGGAGGGCCTGCCGGCCGCCCTGGAGGGAGCCGACGCCGTCGTGAACGTGACCAACTCGCCCACCTTCGACGAGGCCTCGCTCGACTTCTTCCGGACGACGATGGACAACCTGCTCGCCACCGCCCGGGACCAGGGCGTCGGACACGCGGTGGTGCTGTCCATCGTGGGCGCCGACCGGGTGCCCGGGCTCGACTACTACCGCGCCAAGGTGCTCCAGGAGGACCTGCTGAAGGCCGGTCCCGTCCCGTATTCGATCGTCCGCGCCACACAGTTCTTCGAGTTCATGGACGCCGTCATGTCCTGGAGCGCGGACGAGGAGACCGTCCGGCTGCCCGCCACCCCGATCCAGCCCATCGCCGCCGCGGACGTGGCCGCGATCGTCGCCGAGGTCGCGGCGGGCCGTCCCCTCCAGGGCACTCTCGACATCGCGGGCGCCGATACCTACACGCTCGACGAACTCGGCGGCATCACGCTGGCCGCGCACGGCGACAAACGCACCGTCGTCACGGACGACACGGCCGGGATGTTCGCCGCCGTCCAGGGGGACGCCATCGTGGCCGGACCCGGCGCGCGCATCGCCCCGACCCGCTACCGCGACTGGCTGGCACGCTGACCCAGTGACCCGAGGGGGCGGGCGGCGGACGCGGCCCTCCGGCGTCCCGCCCGTTCGCAGGCGCGCCGCCCCCGCCCACCGCTCGCCCGGCGGCTGCTCTCAGCCGCCGAAGGCGAGGCCCCTGCTCACCCGGTCCGCCGAGGCCAGCAGGCTCTCTCTGACCTGCCTCGTGCGGTACATCCGGTCCGCCCGGAAGGAGACCCCGAGCGAGCCGAGCTTCGTGCCGTCGTACACGGGCACCGCGATGCACACCGTGCCGAGGTCGTACTCCTCACGGTCCATCATCACCGGCGTCGACGTCGACGATTCGAGCTGCCGGAGCAGCTCCTCCCGGTGGGTGATCGTGCGGGGCGTGAGGTCGGGCAGGGCGTGCCGCGCCAGGTAGTCGCACCTCGCATCGTCGTCCAGCTCGCGCAGCACGCACTTGCCGAGGGCCGTCGCGTGTCCGGCGTCCTCGAACCCGACCCAGAGGTTGACCTTGGGCGTCTGCGGCCCGTCGACGATCTCGGCGATCCGGATCTCACCCTCCTCGTAGAAGGTGAGATAGGAGGCGGCCGACACCTCGTCCCGCAGCGAGGCGAGAGCCGGGCGTACCGGGTCGGCCGGATGCCCGGAGACGTTGCCGTGCAGCTTGTCGCTGAGGGTCAGGCCGCCGTCGTCGAGCCTGCGGATATAGCCGTCGTCGGTGAGCCCGCGCAGCGCTTCCACGGCGTCGTCCAAGGATAGTCCGGCCTCGCGCGCGAGCTGCTTCGCGGGCGCGCCGCACTCGTGAGCCCCCACGGCCTCCAGCAGGCGGAAAGCGTGCTGGACAGCCGCCATGGGCGTGTGGTCCGCGGGATCACCCATGCCACAAGCGTGGACCCTGGGCGTCGGGGCGGCAAGGCAGGCCGGCGGGGACCCTGCCCGGCCGGGCACTGCCTCAGTCCTCGCCCTCCAGATCGCCTTCGGTCTCCAGGAAGACCTTCCGCAGCGCGTCGAGGACCGCGGGGTCCGGCTTCTCCCACATCCCCCGGGACTCCGCCTCCAGAAGCCGCTCGGCGATGCCGTGGAGCGCCCAGGGGTTGGCCTGCTGGAGGAACTCGCGGTTCGCCGGGTCGAGGACGTACGTCTCGGTGAGCTTGTCGTACATCCAGTCCGCGACCACGCCCGTCGTCGCGTCGTATCCGAACAGGTAGTCCACCGTGGCGGCGAGCTCGAAGGCGCCCTTGTAGCCGTGGCGGCGCATCGCCTCGATCCACTTGGGGTTGACCACCCGGGCACGGAAGACCCGGGAGGTCTCCTCGACCAGGGTGCGGGTGCGGACCGTCTCGGGGCGGGTCGAGTCGCCGATGTACGCCTCCGGGGCGGTTCCCCTCAGCGCGAGTACGGTCGCGACCATGCCGCCGTGGTACTGGAAGTAGTCGTCCGAGTCCGCGATGTCGTGCTCACGGGTGTCGGTGTTCTTCGCCGCCACCGCGATCCGCTTGTACGCGGTCTCCATCTCGTCCCGGGCCGGACGCCCGTCCAGCTCACGGCCGTAGGCGTAGCCGCCCCACACCGTGTACACCTCGGCGAGGTCGGCGTCCGTGCGCCAGTCGCGGGAGTCGATCAGCTGGAGCAGCCCGGCGCCGTACGTACCCGGGCGTGAGCCGAAGATCCGGGTGGTGGCGCGCCGCTCGTCCCCGTGTTCGGCCAGGTCGGCCCGGGTGTGGGCGCGGACGAAGTTCCGCTCGGCCGGCTCGTCGAGGGAGGCCGCCAGGCGCACGGCGTCGTCCAGCAGGCCGATGGTGTGCGGGAACGCGTCGCGGAAGAAGCCGGAGATGCGCAGCGTGACGTCGATGCGCGGGCGGCCCAGTTCCTCGTACGGGATCGCCTCCAGGCCGGTGACCCGGCGCGAGGCGTCGTCCCAGACGGGGCGTACGCCGAGCAGGGCGAACGCCTCGGCGATGTCGTCGCCGGCGGTGCGCATCGCGCTGGTGCCCCACAGGGACAGGCCCACAGAGGTGGGCCAGTCGCCGTTGTCGGCGCGGTAGCGCTCCAGGAGCGAGTCGGCGAGGGCCTGGCCGGTCTCCCAGGCGAGGCGGGAGGGGACCGCCTTCGGGTCCACGGAGTAGAAGTTGCGGCCGGTCGGCAGGACGTTGACCAGTCCGCGGAGCGGGGAGCCGGACGGTCCTGCGGGGACGAAGCCGCCGTTCAGCGCGTGGACGGCGTGGTCGAGCTCGTCGGTCGTCGCGGCGAGGCGGGGCACGACCTCGCGGGCGGCGAAGTCGAGGATGTCCGCTACAGCCTGCGGGTGTCCGGCGGCCACGCGGGGCACGGCGGCCGGGTCCCAGTCGGCGTCGTCCATCGCCTGGACGAGCGCGCGGGCCTTCTCCTCGGTCTCGTCGGCGGCGGTGCGGGTGGCGGCCGACTCGTCGAGGCCGAGCGCCTCGCGCAGGCCGGGAAGGGAGGCCGTGCCGCCCCAGATCTGCCGGGCGCGCAGGACTGCGAGGACCAGGTTGACGCGGTCCTTGCCGGCCGGAGCCGTTCCCAGGACGTGCAGGCCGTCGCGGATCTGGACGTCCTTGATCTCACAGAGCCAGCCGTCGAGATGCATGATGAACTCGTCGAAACCCTCGTCCTCGGGGCGGTCCTCCAGCCCGAGGTCGTGGTCGAGCTTCGCGGCCTGGATGAGGGTCCAGATCTGGGCGCGGACGGCCGGCAGTTTGGCCGGGTCCATCGCGGCGATCTGGGCGTGCTCGTCGAGGAGTTGTTCCAGCCGCGCGATGTCGCCGTAACTGTCCGCGCGGGCCATCGGCGGCACCAGGTGGTCGACGAGCGTGGCGTGCACCCGGCGCTTGGCCTGGGTGCCCTCGCCCGGGTCGTTGACCAGGAACGGGTAGACCAGCGGCAGGTCGCCCAGCGCGGCGTCGGGCCCGCACGCGGCGGAGAGACCGGCGTTCTTGCCGGGCAGCCACTCCAGGTTGCCGTGCTTGCCGAGGTGGATCATCGCGTCGGCGCCGAAGCCGCTGTCGTCGGCGGACGCGGCGATCCAGCGGTACGCGGCCAGGTAGTGGTGCGAGGGCGGCAGGTCCGGGTCGTGGTAGATCGCGATCGGGTTCTCACCGAAACCGCGCGGCGGCTGGATGAGGATCAACAGGTTCCCGCGGCGCAGGGCGGCGAGCACGATGTCGCCATCCGGGTTGCGGGACCGGTCGACGAACATCTCGCCGGGGGCCGGGCCCCAGTGCTCCTCGACGGCCGCGCGCAGCTCGGCGGGCAGCGTGGCGAACCAGCGGCGGTAGTCGGCGGCGGGGATGCGGACCGGGTTGCGGGCCAGCTGCTCCTCGGTGAGCCACTCCTGGTCGTGACCGCCCGCCTCGATCAGTGCGTAGATCAGCTCGTCGCCGTCGCCGGAGACCAGCCCCGGGATCTCCTCCCCGGGACCGAAGTCGTAGCCCTCAGCCCGGAGCCTGCGCAGCAGTGCGACGGCGCTGGCGGGGGTGTCGAGGCCGACCGCGTTGCCGATCCGGGAGTGCTTGGTCGGGTAGGCGGACAGGACGAGCGCGATCCGCTTCTCGGCGGCCGGGATGTGACGGAGCCTGGCGTGCCGAACGGCGATCCCGGCGACCCGGGCGGCACGCTCGGAGTCGGCGACGTACGCGGGCAGTCCGTCCTCGTCGATCTCCTTGAAGGAGAACGGGACCGTGATCAGGCGCCCGTCGAACTCCGGCACCGCGATCTGGGTGGCCGCGTCCAGCGGGGAGACCCCCTCGTCGTTCTCCTCCCAGGCCGCGCGAGGGCTGGTGAGGCACAGCGCCTGGAGGACGGGGACGTCGAGGCCGGTGAGGGCGCCCGCGTCCCAGGACTCGTCGTCGCCGCCCGCCGACGCGGTGGCCGGCTTGGTGCCGCCCGCGGCGAGGACGGTGGTCACGATGGCGTCGGCGGCCCGGAGTTCGTCGATGAGCTCGGGCTCCGGGGTGCGTAGCGAGGCGACGTACAGCGGGAGGGGGCGGGCGCCCGCGTCCTCCACGGCCGCGCAGAGCGCCTCGACGAAGTCGGTGTTCCCGCTCATGTGGTGGGCGCGGTAGTAGAGCACCGCGACGGTCGGGCCGGTCACCTCCCGGGCGGTCCGCTCCAGCGGGCCCCACGCGGGCGCGGGGGCCGGCGGCTCGAAGCCGTGGCCGGTGAGCAGCACGGTGTCAGAGAGGAAGCGGGCGAGCTGCTCCAGGTTGGCGGGGCCGCCGTGCGCGAGGTAGGCGTGCGCTTCGGCGGCGATGCCGATGGGCACGGTCGAGGCGGCCATCAGCTGTGCGTCGGGGGCCTGTTCACCTGTCAGTGCGACGACGGGCCGACCGGTCGCCAGCACCTGGTCCAGCCCCTCCTGCCAGGCACGCACACCGCCGAGAAGGCGTACGACGACGAGGTCGGCGCCCTCCAGCAGTTGCGGGAGGCCGTCCTGGGAGAGCCGGGAGGGGTTGGCGTAGCGGTAGCTGACCGGACCCTGCGAGGCGCGCGCGCTCAGCAGGTCGGTGTCGGACGTCGACAGGAGCAGGATCATGCGGCGTCAGCCCTTCCTCGGGGTGTCCACGCCCCGGGCAGTGTCGTCAGGTCTCCCCTGCCCCGGCGCGAAGCCCGGGTTCGGAGAAGGGAGTTCCTGACTCGCACGGCCGGTGGGCCGGGCTCACAGTGGCGGGACCGCGCCGGAATCTCACCGGGCTTCCTCCCCTGTCGCCGTATGGCGATGGCGGACCCGACGGACCGCCGCTAGGCATAGTAGGCGCCGGGTGGGGGGTACTGACCCGAATCCGCAGGTAGTGGCGTGCTCGCGGGCCGTCAGCGGTCAACTTGCGTAATCCGGGGTGTTGTTGGGTTTGCGGCATGTCGGTGTTCTGGCTGTCGTGCCAGGTGGACGGCTTTCCGGGGCGGGGTTCTGGTCTGGTCGGGTGTGCGCGGGCCGGGCGCGGGGTCAGTGGGCCGTGACGGTTGCGCGGACGCGTGCCAGGGTGATGGCGATCAGTTCGTCGGCGGCCGGGGTGAACCGGAGGCGGGGTTGGCGTGCGGTGGTCACCAGTCGGGCGGCCCGGTTGATCAACAGGCGGCGAACGGTGGCGATCCGGCGGCGGGCGCCGGTGGTGTCGAGGGGCGCGATCGTCTGGAGCCAGGCCGAGAGGTTGTAGGCCAGCAGCGCGCCCCACATCCACATTGCGTTGACGGCGTGCGAGGCGGAGGGCAGATGGTTCAGCCCGGCGCCGTATGCGGTGTCCCGGAACAGCTCCTCGATCTTCGTGCGGCGTCGGAACTCCCACTCCGCTGTCGCGATGTCCTCGTCCAGGTCGAGGAC
>NZ_JBHVCT010000018.1:0-88054 GCF_042803195.1 Streptomyces sp. NPDC057428 | reverse complement strand
CCGCCGGGACGCCCCGGCGGCCGTTCGCGTTACGTCGACCCTCAGGCCTGGGGCCCTGCGGTGAAGCGTTCCAGCGCCTCCACCACCAGCGCGTGGTCCTCGGCCTGCGGGAGGCCCGAGACGGTGACCGCGCCGATCACGCCCGCGCCCTCCACCGCGATCGGGAACGACCCGCCGTGTGCGGCGTAGACGTCCGGATCCAGCCGGGAGGAGTCCTCGAAGGTGGTGCCCTTGGCGCGGAAACGCGTGCCGACGAGGTAGGAGCTCTCGCCGTACCGCTCCACCACCCTGCGCTTGCGGTCGATCCAGGCGTCGTTGTCCGCGCTCGAACCGGGCAGCGCGGCATGGAACATCTGCTGGCCGCCGCGCCGGATGTCGATGGCGACGGGCGCGTGCCGTTCACGGGCCAGCGTCACCAGCAGGCCGCCCAGAGCGTACGCGTCGTCATAACCGAAGTGCGCGAGCGTCAGACGGCGCTCCTGCGCGATCAGCTCGGAGATGGTCGGAGCACCGGGGTTCATGCGTGCCGCTCCTCGTGGTGGGGGGTGAGAGTGACGGACGTGCCCTCGCGCGCGGAGCGCCGCGCGGCCTCGAGGACCTCCAGCGTGGCCGCTGCCTGCACGGCCGTCACCGGGTTCTCGCCCTTGCCGCGCAGGGCTGCGGCGATCGCGGCGTAGTACGCGGGATAGTCGCCCGGCAGGGTGGGGACGGGATCGCCGCCACCGGTCAGCGGGGACTCGCCCGAACCGATCCGGCCCCACAGCTCGGCCGGCTCCTCGCCCCACGGCGCCCCTGCCCGCGGACGATGACCCTCGCGGAGGGCGGCCTCCTGCGGGTCCAGGCCGTACTTCACGTAACCCGTCTTCGAGCCGAGCACCCGGAAGCGCGGGCCGAGCTGGGCCGTGGTGGCACTGGCGTACAGATGCGAGCGGACACCGTTCGCGTGGGTGATGGCGATGAAGGTGTCGTCGTCCGCGGCGGCGCCCGGGCGGCGCGCATCGGACTCGGCGTACACCTGGACCGCGGGCCCGAACAGCGTCAGGGCCTGGTCGGCCACATGGCTGCCCAGGTCGTACAGCAGCCCGCCGATCTCCTCCGGATCACCCGACTCGCGCCAGCCGCCCTTCAGGTGCGGCCGCCACCGCTCGAAACGGGACTCGAAGCGCTGTACGTCGCCGAGCTCGCCGTTCTCGATCAGGGCGGCCAGCGTGAGGAAGTCGTTGTCCCAGCGGCGGTTCTGGAAGACGGAGAGCAGGAGCCCACGCTCCGCTGCCAGCGCTGCCAGCTCGCGGGCCTCGGCGGCGGTGCCGGCGATCGGCTTGTCCACGACCACCGCAATACCCGCCTCCAGCGCCGCCCTCGCGAGCGGCACGTGCGTCCTGTTCGGCGACGCGATCACGACCAGTTCCAGCTCGTCCGCGCGCGGCCACAACTCGTCGGGCGAGGCCGCGAACCGTACGTCGGGGAACTCGGCGCGGGCCTGGGCCCGGCGTTCCTCGCTGGAGGTGACGACCGTGTCGAGGACGAGGCCCTCGGTCGCGGAGACCAGCGGGGCGTGGAAGACGGAACCCGCCAGGCCGTAGCCGACGAGCCCGACGCGGAGAGGAGCGAGGGCAGTCATGCGAACCACTTAAGCAACGCTGTTGCCAAAGTGCAAGCGATAGGCACAATGGTGCGGTGAACAGGAGCAGCAGCAGGAACGGCGGGGCGAACCTGCCGGCCCTGCGCCACCACAACGCCTCGCTCGTGCTCGACCTGCTGCGCACCGCCGGTGAGCAGGGCATCAGCAGGCTGGAGCTCGCCGAGCGCACCGGACTCACCCCGCAGGCCGTCAGCAAGATCACCGCCAGACTGCGGTCGGAGGGCCTCGCCGCCGAAGCCGGCCGCCTCGCCTCAACCGGTGGCAAGCCCCGCACCGTGCTGCGGCTCGTCCCCGACGCCGGATACGCGGTCGGACTGCACCTGGACCGCGACGAACTCACCGCGGTCCTGGCCGACCTGGCCGGCACGACGGTGGCGATCCGCACCTTCCCGCTCGGCCTCGGAGCCCCCGCCCCCGATGTCCTGGCGACGGCGGCCCGCGCGGTGCAGACGGTACGTGCGGACGTCCCCCGGACCGAGGACCGACGGGTCTTCGGCGTGGGCGCGGCGCTCCCCGGCCCGCTGGACCACCGCGAGGGCGTGCTGCACCGGGTCACGGGCTTCCCCCGGTGGGACGGGTACCCGCTGCGCGACGCCCTCGCCGAGCACACGGGGCTGCCCGTCGTCGTCGACAAGGACACCAACGCCGCCGCGCTCGGCCTCGCCCTGCGCGAACCCGCCGACGCCGACTTCGCCTATCTCCACCTGGGCACCGGCCTCGGCGCCGGGCTCGTCCTCGGCGGGACGGTGCACCGCGGAGCGCGTACCGGTGCGGGCGAGTTCGGGCACCAGACCCTGCAGCTGGACGGTCCGCCGTGCGACTGCGGCGGGCGCGGCTGCATCGAAGCCCTCTGCCTCGCCGCCGCAGCCCGCGGGGACGTCGCCGAAGCGGCCCGGGTCCTCGGCGCGGGAGCCGCCAACCTCGTCGGGCTGCTCGACATCGACCGGGTCGTCCTCGGCGGCCGTACGGTCGCCGCCGACGAGGACGCCTACGTGAACGGGGTCCGCGCGGTCATCGAGGAGCGCGCCCGGCGGGAGGGCACGGGCACCCCCGTACCCGTCACCGTGGCCGGCGGCGGCGACCGCCCGGTCGCCGAGGGAGCCGCGCACCTGGTCCTCGCCCCGCTCTTGGGCCGGGCCGGGGAGGACGGCGGCGCACCCGCCTGAACCGAGGCGGAGCGTGCGGGGTGCCGGAACGAGGTTCGTACCGCCCCCTCCCACGCCGCCGGTCGGGCGGACTTCGACGCCCGAACGGGCGGTGTACGTCGTCCACGGGTGGCTCCCCCCGTGCCCGCGTGGCAGCGTCGGGCACTGACACGCGGGTGACGGTTCCGGCGTCCGGCCGTGCACGACAGCGTCGCCGCAGCGGCCGGTGGCCCCTCCGCCCCGAACGTTCGCGAGCAGCAAAGGGTGACCCCCTATGCCCACCAGACCACCCGCACGACTGCGCGACGGCCGCGCCCTCACCCGGCTCGGACTGGCCGCGGGCCTCGTCGTCCCGGCCGGCCTCCTCGGTGTGCCGGCCGCCATCGCCATCCCGGTCACGGCGCCCGCCGCGACCGGCGCCGTGGTCGCCGGGCCCGACCTGCCCGGGTGCGGCGATCCGCATGCCGAGGACTTCCCCATCGAGACCCGGATCCACGGCGGCCCCGACACCTACGCCTCCGGCGGCGGCTACGGGACCTGGTACCTCGACCTGACCAACACCACGGCCGAGGCGTGCCGCTCCATCCACCCGGTCCTGGTGCTCACCGACGAGGAACGGAAGCTGACGGCCGAACAGATCCAGCTGGAGTTCACCGAGCGCGCCCACCCCGACGAGGAACACCGGGTGAGCTGGGAGTCCACCGACCGCGACGAGCAGATCGGCGTCTTCGGCAGCGGGGAGCAGGGCGACGACTTCCCCGGCTTCACCGTCCCGGCGAAGAGCACGGTCACCGTCGAAGTCCGGATGGCCTTCACCTCGGACACCCTGCCGGGCAAGGTCACGGCCCACGCGGCCATCGTCCAGCGGCGCACCGCCCAGGACGACCCGGGGGCCGAGGGCGAGCCCGCCGACGGCGAATGGGTGGGGGAGTCGGCGGCGTACACCTTCGCCGTCGTCGACGGCGGCACCGAGGCGCCCGCGGACACCCAGGGCAAGCGCGAGGGGACGGGCGACCAGCTGCCCGAACTCGCCCGCACCGGCCACGCGCGGGCGCTCCCTGCCGGTCTCGCCGCCGGGGCGCTCGTCCTCGCGGGAGGCGCGGCCATGGTCCTCGCGCGACGGCTGCGGGCGGTCCGCCGGTGATCCCTACCGGAGGTCCCCCCTGATCAAACGGTTCCTTCCGGCGGAGCGGGCAGCCTAAAATCGGGACGTCGGCGCTGCACAGCGCGGTGCCGCCGGCGTCCAGCACCCCGAGCGCACAGCGCCTACGGCAGGAGCCCGTCACATGGCAGAGCGCAAGCCGATCGAATCCTGGCTGACCGACATGGACGGTGTCCTCATCCACGAGGGCACACCGATCCCCGGCGCCGACGCCTTCATCACGCGGCTACGGGACTCCGGTCTGCCCTTCCTGGTCCTCACCAACAACTCCATCTACACCGCCCGCGACCTGCACGCGCGCCTCAAGCGCATGGGCCTGGACGTGCCCGTGGAGAACATCTGGACCTCCGCCCTGGCCACCGCCCAGTTCCTGGACGACCAGCGGCCGCGTGGCACGGCGTACGTCATCGGCGAGGCCGGGCTCACCACCGCGCTGCACGACATCGGCTACGTCCTCACCGACCACGAGCCCGACTACGTCGTCCTCGGCGAGACCCGCAACTACAGCTTCGAGGCGCTCACCAAGGCGATCCGGCTGATCAACGACGGCGCCCGCTTCATCTGCACCAACCCGGACGAGACCGGCCCGTCCGCCGAGGGCCCGCTCCCCGCGACCGGCTCGGTCGCCGCGCTGATCACCAAGGCCACGGGCAAGGCGCCGTACTTCGCCGGCAAGCCCAACCCGCTGATGATGAGGACCGGCCTCAACGCCATCGGCGCGCACTCCGAGACCTCGGCCATGATCGGCGACCGGATGGACACCGACGTGCTCGCCGGTCTGGAGGCGGGGATGAAGACCTTCCTGGTCCTCACCGGTCTCACCACCATGGCGGACGTCGACCGCTATCCCTTCCGGCCGTCCACGGTCGTCGACTCGATCGCCGACCTGGTCGACCTGGTGGACCTCCCGCTGCCGTAACCCGACCGGCCGACTGCGGATGCGGGATGCGGCCCCACGCGTGAACCTTCCTATCAGGAGGTTTACGATGCGTTCACTGCCCATCACGTTCTGTGCCGCAGTCGCGGCCGCGACGATAGCCCTTCCCGCGTCCGCCGCCCTGGCCGAGTCGAAAGCCGACGACTCCAGGGAGAAGCGCTCCGGCACGGTCTCCGTCGACCCGTCCCGCGTCTCCCCGGGCGGGGAGGTGGAGCTCTGGGTCGACGTCTGCGGCAAGGGCAGGTCGGCCCGGGGCAACTCCGAGGCGTTCGCCTCCGAGGCGCACTTCGCCCCGGCCGGAGGGAAGGGCCTCTTCGCGACGGCCCGGATCCGCTCCGACGCCGCGCCCGACGACTACGAGATCTGGGTGACCTGCAAGGACGGCCACGGCAAGGCCACCGGCACGGTCACGGTCCTGCACCACAGCCGCCCCTCGCCCGTCGCCCCCGTCCGGGCCGGCGGCGGAGGCGCCGCCGCACTCGCCGAGAAGGCCGCGTCCGAGGGCCCCGGCACCCGGCACGCGGTGATCGGACTCGGACTCGGCGCCGTCGCCGCCGTGGCCGTCGCGTTCCGCAGCACGCGCCGCCGCCGTCCGGCGCAGCACTGACATGACCGCCACGGAACGCCCCGCCGGAACCGGACGCCTGCTCACCGGTGTCGCATGGGCCGTACTCCTGCTGGGACTGTGGCTGTGGGGCCGCGCGGCCACCGCCGGGAACTCCGCCCCCACGACCGGCGACGTCGCCGCGGTCGGACGCCCCCTGGGCGTCCCGCTGCCCCCGGCCCACGACCCCCTCGACGGGGCCGCGCCGCAACGGGTCGAGATCCCCTCCGTCGGGATCGACGCGGACATCGTGCGGCGAGGCCTGGACGGCGAAGGGGCGATCGAGCCACCCCCGTTCGCCGCACCGAAGGACGTCGGCTGGTACGCCGACGGTACCGAGCCCGGGGCCGAGGGCGCCGCGATCTTCGTGGGCCACGTGGACACCGAGACGAAGCCGGCCGTCTTCTACGGACTCAGCGCGGCCCGGCCCGGCGAGAAGGTCCGGGTGAGCCGGTCCGACGGGAAGGTCGCCGAATTCACCATCGACGACGTCCAGGTCTTCACCCGGGAGCGCTTCGACGCGCAGAAGGCGTACGGGCCGCGTGAGGACGGGCGGGCCGAGCTCCGCCTGATCACCTGCGGCGGGACGTACGACCACGAGGCGCACGCGTACACGGCCAACGTCGTCGTCTCGGCCTACCTGACGGACGAGAAGAGCGGCCGGAAGAGCCGCGCCTGAGAGGTCCGGTGTCCGCAAGCCCGGAGCCGACCCGGCCCGGCCGGCGCCCGCTACCCCTCGGAGCCGCCGACCGGGCCGGTCCTCCACCACGCCGTCCCGGCCGCGGGAGTGACCCGGCTGCGTGGGAGGTCGGGCCGTTCGTGCCGACACTGTAGGCCGACCGCCCCGCACGGCCCAGTGATTTTCTGGCAGGTTGTCCGGATCCGGACGGGAGCGTCCGGCGTCCGGATCGCTGTGCATGGACGGACCCGACGGGCAGTACGTGGGGGTGGCCGCATGCGCCCTGGGGGCGCCCCGCGCCGAACGGAAACATGAGCAAGGCCCCTTCACGCTGAGTGAAGGGGCCTTGCTGTTGCGTGCGCCGTCAGGGACTCGAACCCCGGACCCGCTGATTAAGAGTCAGCTGCTCTAACCAACTGAGCTAACGGCGCCTGCTGACCTGGAGAACTTTACCCGATGGGCGGGGGTGCTCCTGACCAATTCCTGACCCCTCGGCCTGTCGCATGGTCGTTTTGTCCCTTTAGTCGGTCAACATGAGTTATGCCGGGAAAGTTGAGTCGCGGAAGCTCTGGACGACTGCCGAGGGAAGAGGAGTAGTCGCATGTCTGTGCCGGTCTTCGAGGAGTACCAACCCGCCCCCGACTGCGGATGCGCGGGGTGTGCCCAGGGACGGCGTAAGGCCGCCACGCTGCCCGTACGGTACGGAGGTCATCCCGCGGCGCACGGTGTGCGACGGGCCCTGGTGCTCGTCACCGCGGCGGGCATGGTCCTGTCCTGCGGGGCGGACGAGGCCGCCGCGGTCGCCGCGGGCCGGGACACCCTGGCCGATGCGTCGGCCGATCCGCAGCCGGTCACCCCGCAGGGATCGGTGGGGCCCCTGAACAGCGGCGGAGTCCCCGGGCCGCCCTCCGCCCCCGGCACGTCCCAGCGCACCACGACCCGCGCCGACATCATCAACCGGGCCAAGAAGTGGGTGACCGCGAACGTCCCGTACGACATGGAGGCGTACTGGTCGGACGGGTACCGGCAGGACTGCTCCGGCTTCGTGTCGATGGCCTGGGACCTCGGCAGCAACGAATGGACCGGCAGCCTCGCCACCTTCGGCACGAAGATCGCCCGGGCCGACCTGCAGCCCGGTGACATCCTCCTCTTCCACAACCTGGCCGACCCCGCGGTCGGCTCCCACGTCACGGTCTTCGGCGGCTGGAGCGACCACACGCACAGCCACTACGTGGCCTACGAGCTGACGCGCCCGAACGCGCGGAAGGCGACGACGCCGATGGCGTACTGGAGCAACTCCTCCAAGTACGTGGCCTACCGCTACAAGGGCATCGTCAGCGGCTCCAGCGACGGCGGGTCCGCGACCGCGTTCCCCGGCGCGGGGAAGTTCGGCCCGGGCGCCGACAACGCCCAGGTGACACGGCTCGGCACGCTGCTCATCGCCCAGGGCGGCAAGCGCTTCTACAAGCAGGGCGCGGGGCCGCGCTGGGGCGACGCGGACAAGCGGGCGACGCAGGCGTTCCAGTTGGCGCAGGGGTGGAAGGGCAAGGAGGCCGACGGCGTCCCCGGCCCGCACACCTGGCGGCTGCTGCTCGCCGGCACGGGCAAGAGGATCCCCGCCGAAGGAGCCGGCGGCAGACCCAGTGGGACCGATGCGTACCCGGGCCGGAGCTTCTTCGCCCCCGGCCGGTCCAACGCCCACATCCAGAAGCTCGGCACACGCCTGGTGAAGAAGGGATATGGCAAGCACTACGCCACGGGCCCCGGGCCGGACTGGACGGAGGCGGACCGCCGCAACGTCGAGGCGTTCCAGCGGGCCCAGGGCTGGAGCGGCGGCGCGGCGGACGGATACCCGGGGCCGGAGACATGGCGCCGGCTCTTCGCGTGACGGCTGAGGTGACGGAACGGACATGACGGGAGCGGGAATGCGATCCACGGAGAACGTACGGGGCGAGTGGGACGAGCTGGGTGAGAGGGCCGCGCGGGCTGTCCTGCCCGGACCCGTCCCGGGTGATCCGGCGGCCGGGACACCGGGCGGTACACAGTCTGCGGAGGCTGACGCGCGAATCGACGTCCCTCGGGTGACGGAGAACACGCCCTGCGGTGCGTCGCCGGCGGCGGAGCGGGGCCCGGCGGCGGCGGAACCCGCACCGGCACCCGTGCCCGAACAGGTACGGGAGAAGCCGGACGCGCCGGAGTCCGCCTGGGGGTTCGGCGCGGCCCCTGGTGAGGCCGGCTGCACGACGGTGGACGTCGAGGACATCCCGGCCGACCTGGGGCCCGCGCTGGACGCGGTGGCGGGGGTGGGCAGAGGTTCGGGCGGCGCCCACCTGGACCTCGGCCCCGCACTCGACCTGGTGCCGGCCCCGCACGACGAGCCGGCACCGAAGGTGAAGCCCCGGTGGGGTTCGGGGCCGGTGGTGGAGTCCAGGCCGGTCGTGGGCCCGGTGGCGGACGTGGCAGCTGAGCCGCAGGGACGTTTGAAGCCCAGGTGGGGAGCGGGGCCCGCGGGGGATCCGCAGCCGAGGTGGGGCGGGCCGCTGGGCGAGAGGTGGCCGGCCTGGGGAGCGCGGCGCTCGTCGGACCCGGCGCCGGCGTGCGAGGCCGAACCGCTGCAGGACGCGCCCGAGGCGGGCGTGCCGGTGCCGCACCCGGCGGTGGATGTCGTACCGGTGCCGGACGACGTACCGGTGGCCGATGCCCTGCCCGCGCCCGACGGGGATTCCGCGGCCGTCGTGGTGACGGATGCCGAGCCGGCGCAGGAGGCGACCGCTGCGGAGGTGGTGAGCCTGGAGGCCGAGCCGGTGCCCGCTCCGGACACGGTGATTCTCGCCGGGTCTCCCGAGGGCCCGTACGCGCCGTACGGTGATGCCGCCCTGCTGTCCGAGGACGCTGCCCGGCAGGGCGAGGAGGTCCGCGCCCCGGTGACGATGACGGTGGGGGCCGCGGACCCCGTCGCCTGGTGGGGTGCGGGGCGCCGGCATCCCGTCATCAGTACCGAGACGACGGCGCCCATCCCCGTCCACCTGCTCTTCCGCGACGACGGTCACGGCGGCGGCCATGCCGCGACGGGCGGCACACAGCGGTCCGGTGTGCGGCGCCCGCCGATGCCGCGCTCGCCGCAGATGCGGAGGTCCGGCCGGCCCGCACCGCTCGCCGACCCGCGCCTCGCAGAGCGGCCCGGGCCCGCGCTGCCGGGCTGGTCGGCGTTGCTCACCGCCGTGGCCGGCACCGTCGCGAGCCTGGCCGTGCTCTGGTGGCACGGCGTACTGCCGGCCGCGGTGCCGGGCCGGCTCGGGATCGGGGCGCGCCCGTACGACGGTATGGGCACCTGGGCCTGGGCGCTGATCGCCCTGCTGGTGACCGTGGTGCTCCTCGCGCTCGGCGGCCTCGGGAGGGGACGGGTCGGGCACGCCTCGGTGCTGACGCTCTTCGGGGGCTACCGGGGCAGCGTCCGGCGCACCGGGCTCCTCTGGATCTCCCCGCTCCTGCTGCGGCGCCGCGTCGACGTACGGCTCCGGCACTGGCGCAGCGAGCCGCTGCCCGCCGTGGACGCGAGCGGCACCGCGCTGCGGGTCGTCGTCCTCGTCGTCTGGCGGGTGAAGGACACGGTGCGCGCCTTGCTCGGCGTCGCTGACCACGAGCGCTATCTGCGTGACCAGGTCGAGGCGGCGCTGGCGCGGGTGCTCTCGCAGCTCCCGGCCGACGCCTTCCACGAGGACACCCGCACCCTGCGCGACGCGGAGGTGGTGGGCGACGCGCTGACCCGGATGCTGAAGGCGGACTGCGACCCCGTGGGCATCGAGGTGTACTCCGCCCAGCCGACCGGGATCGAGTACGCACCCGAGGTCGCGGCCGCGATGCAGCGGTGCCGGGTGGCGGCCATCGACGCGAAGCACCGGGACGGGGTCCTCAGCGCCGTCGTCGACGCGGTGGACGACACCGTGGGCCGGCTGACCGCGCGCGGCATCGTCGAGCTCGACGGCTACGAACACAAGGCACTGGTCAGGGATCTGACCGTGGCTTTCTACACCGGCCGAAGCGGCGGCGAGGGGGCCTGATCCCTTCCGCCCGCCCGGCGGTGTGCGCTGAAACCCGGTCCACATTGGTCTGGACATGTTCATGGCGTGTCAATAATCTGGACTTGGTCCAGACCGCAAGAGTGATGCGCGCAGCACGGCTCGGATCATCCCCAGAACATCCCCCCCGTTCTCGAGGAGCGACACAGCATGCGGAAAAGGGCAAGCGCCGCCGTCATCGGCCTGGCGATAGCCGGCGTATCCATGTTCGCGACCGGCAGTGCGAGCAGCCACGGGTACACGGACACACCCATCAGCCGGCAGAAGCTCTGTGCCAACGGCACCGTCACCAACTGCGGCAACATCCAGTGGGAGCCGCAGAGCGTCGAGGGACCCAAGGGCTTCCCGGCGGCAGGACCTGCGGACGGCAAGATCTGCTCCGGCGGAAACAGCCAGTTCGCCCAGCTCGACGACCCGCGCGGTGGCGGCTGGCCCGCCACCGAGGTCACCTCCGGGCAGGGTTACAGCTTCCGCTGGCAGTTCACGGCCCGCCACTCCACGAGTGACTTCCGGTACTACATCACCAAGAACGGCTGGGACTCCACCAAACCGCTCACCAGGGCCGCCCTGGAGTCGCAGCCCTTCATGACGGTGCCGTACGGGAACCAGCAGCCCCCGGCGACGCTGACGCACCAGGGCTCGATGCCGACCCAGAAGACCGGCAAGCACATCATCCTGGCCGTCTGGAACGTCGCGGACACCACCAACGCGTTCTACGCGTGCTCCGACGTGCAGTTCTGATCCAGCACAACGCACAGTGGGCGGTCTCCTCGGAGGGAGACCGCCCACGGTGGTGTCTGTGCGCCGTCAGGGACTCGAACCCCGGACCCGCTGATTAAGAGTCAGCTGCTCTAACCAACTGAGCTAACGGCGCCGGCTGACTCGAAAATAATACCTGGCCGCCAGGGGTGCTGATGACACCCGCCTTCGCCCTGGGCGGCAGGGCGGCGGCGCGTGATCCGGCCGCGGTCAGAGGGCGAGCGACAGCAGCACGGGCGCCGCGCGCCGGTTCAGCGTGGCCGCGGCGGCGCGCAGCCGGTGCGCGTGCTCGATCGGGAGCGACAGTGCCAGGCACCCCGCCGAGGACCCCGCCGTCAGGGGGACCGCGGCGCAGACGGTGCCCACGGCGTACTCCTGGAGATCGAGTACGGGCACCGTCGCCGGCTGGCTGTCCAGTTTCGAGAACAGCACCTTCTCGTTCGTGATCGTCCGGGACGTCAGCCGCGCGATCCGGTGCCGGGAGAGGTGGTCGCGCCGACCGTTCTGGTCGAGCTGCGTCAGCAGGCACTTGCCTATCGCGCTGGCGTGCGCCGCCGAGCGGAAGTCCACCCACTCGTTCACCGCGGGGGTGCGCGGTCCGTCCGCCACCTGCGTCACGCGGATCTCGCCGTCGACGTACCGGCTGACGTAGACCGCCGCGCCGACCGAGTCCCGGAGCTGCACCAGGGTCTGCTGGAGTTTCGCCTCCAGGGCCAGCCTGCGGGCCGATCCGGAGCCGAGTTCCAGGAGTGAGGCCCCGATGACGTACGCCCCGTCGGCGACCTGCTCGACGTATCCCTCACGGCGCAGGGTCAGCAGGAGGGGGGCGAGGTGCCCGGTGGGCAGTCCCGTCTCACGCGAGAGCTGGGCGTCGGTCACGCCGTCACCGTGCGTGGAGACCGATTCGAGCACGCGCAGGGCGTACTGCACCGAATGGAACGGTGCTTTCGGCTCCGGCTTCAACGCCACGGGTTCCCCCTCAGGTCCTCTGCCAGGTCGTGACCGCAAGCTCCCGCCCCACGATAGTCGCCAAGAGACCTGTTCGGAGAGGGGGTTGACGAGTAATTGGTGCGCCCCGGCTCCGCCGGCCAGGGGCGCACTCCGATGGCATATGACTCGGTCATGCGCACCCTGGCAACGGCGAGGTCACAGGACCGCGTTCAGGAATGCGCGTGTACGTTCGTGCTCCGGATCGGAGAAGATCTTCTCCGGCGAACCGGACTCCACGACCTTTCCCGCGTCGAACATCAGGACCTTCTCCGACACGTCCCGGGCGAAGTTCATCTCGTGGGTCACACAGAGCATCGTGATGTTGGTGTTCCTGGCGATGTCGACCAGCAGATCCAGCACACCGGCCACCAGCTCGGGATCCAGCGCGGACGTCACCTCGTCGAGCAGCAGGACCTCCGGCCGCATCGCCAGTGCCCTGGCGATGGCGACGCGCTGCTGCTGTCCGCCGGACAGCTGCGAGGGATGGGCGTCGGTCTTCCCGGCCAGCCCCACCAGGTCCAGCAGCTCCCGGGCCCGCGCCTCCGCCTCGTCCTTGTCCATCCCGAGGACGTTGACCGGCGCCTCGGTGATGTTCTGGAGGACCCTCATGTTGGGGAAGAGGTTGAACTGCTGGAAGACCATCCCGATCTTCTTCCGGGACACGCGCAGGTCCTTCTCGCCCGCGGGCTTCAGCGCACCGGACGGCGTACGCACATGGGACAGCGGCGAGCCGTCGACCCAGATCACCCCGTCGCTGACCCGCTCCAGCGTCATCAGCAGCCGGAGGATCGTGGTCTTCCCCGAGCCGCTCGGACCGATCAGCGTGACGTGCTCGCCGCGCCGGACGGTGAAGTCCAGCTCGTCCAGGACCACGTGGTCGCCGTAGCGCTTGACGACCTTGTCGAAGCGGACCAGCGGCTCCACACCGGTCGTCCCGGTGACCGGAGCCGCGTCCGCGGATTCCTCGATGGGTGCGGATTCAGTGGCCAAGGCGCTTCTCCAGCTTTCTCATCAGCAGCGAGGTGGGGTAGCTCGCGACCAGGAAGATCAGACCCGCGAGCGTCCAGGCCTCGGTGTACGCGAAGTGGTCGGCCCCGTACTTCCGGGCCTCGAAGACCATCTCCTGCACCGTGATCACGGCCAGGAAGGGGGTCTCCTTGAACATCGAGACGGCGTAGTTGCCGAGGGCGGGCAGCACGTTGCGCACCGCCTGGGGCAGGATCACCGCCTGCCAGGTGCGCCGGGGCGACAGTGAGAGGGCCCGGCAGGCCTCCCACTGGCCCTTGGGCACGCCGTCGATCCCGGCCCTGTACACCTCGGAGGTGTACGTGGCGTAGTGGATGCCCAGGACGACGATGCCGACCGTGAGCGGCTCCACGGAGGTGAAGACGGCGGCCGCGCCGACCAGCTGCACCAGCAGCGGGGTCGACCGGACGAACTCCATCACGGCCTTCACCGGCACCGTGACGAGCCGGGAGGGGGCCCGTCCGGCGACCGCGATCGCGAGTCCGAGCACCGCCGCCACCAGCGTGCCGAGCACGGTCGCGAGCAGGGTGACCCGGAAGCCCTCGAGCAGCAGGGGGAGGGCCTCACGGGCGGCCTCCCAGTCGAATGTCTGGTTCACCGGGTGCCTCCGGCCGTCGTGGCGGGTTCGGCGCTGCGGGTCCTGAACACACCCGCCGCACCGGTGTGCAGGCCGAGACGCCGCTTGGCGGTCCGCTCCAGCAGGTTCATCAGCAGCGTCAGTGCGTAGGCGAGCACGAAGTAGACGGCCAGCAGCAGGAGGTAGGCGGTGAGGCTCTCACCGGTCAGGCTGCGGACGTGTTCGATCGCCGTCATCAGATCGGCCGCGGAGAGCAGCCACAGCAGGGGCGTCGCCTTCAGCAGCTGGATCAGCAGGTTGGTGAAGGACGGGATCATCTGCACCCAGGCCTGGGGCAGGATCACCTTCCGCATCCGGTGGAACGGGGTCATGTTCAGCGCCACGGCCGCCTCGTACTGCGCGCGCGGCACGGAGTTGACCGCGCCGCGCACGACCTCCGAGCCGTAGGCGCCGAAGTTCAGGCCGAAGGCCACCACCCCGCAGAGCAGGGGCGTCAGTTCGTAGCCGGTCAGCTGCGGCATCGCGTAGTAGAACCAGAACAGCTGGACGTAGAGCGAGGTGCCGCGGAAGAACTCCACGACGGTCCGGGAGACCCCGCGCACCGGCAGCAGCCGGCTGCCGGCCATCAGGCCGAGGACGAACGACAGCACCAGCGCGAGCAGCGAGCCGAGGACGGTGGCCTCCACCGTCACCCACAAGCCCGATCTGATCTGCGGGAGTTCGTCGAGGAAGGTGGAGAAGAAGTCACTCATAGGGTGTGGTCCGCCCCCGTCAGCCCTTGCACAGGTCGGCGGTCTTCAGCGTGGCAGGCGGGACCTCGGTCGCTCCGAAGCCGTAGTCCTGCAGCAGGCTCACATAGCGCGAGCGGTCCGAGACGATCTTCTTCAGCTCGCGGTTGAAGGAGTCCCGCAGATCCTCGTTGCCCTGGCGGAACACCGCGCCGCCCGGGGAGAACTGCTGCTTGCCGTCCAGCTCCGGCACGAAGGCCTCGGTGACCTCGGTGGCCGGGTTGGTCTTCGCCAGCCAGCGCAGCGAGATGCCGGTGAGCAGGAAGGCGTCGACCCGGCCGCCCTTCACGGCGTCCGCGCCGTCCTGAGGCTTCTGCAGGGTCTTGATCCTGTCCTCGGGGATGCCCGCGCCCTTGGCGTACGACGCCTCGACCGCACCCGACATGACTCCGACCGTGACCCCGGCGGCCTTCGCGGACGCGAGGTCGGTGAGTTTCCTCGGGTTTCCCTTCTTCACCATCAGGGCGGTGGGGGAGATGAACTCGGGCTCGGAGAAGAGGGCGTTGGCGCAGCGCTCGGGGGTGATGGCCATGCCCGCACTGACCACGTCGTACTTACCCGCCTGCAGTCCGGGGATCAGCCCGTCCCAATCGGAGAGGGTGGGCTTCAGTTCGTCGACGCCGAGCGCCTTGAATATCTCCCGGTGCAGGGTGGGCGCCTCCCCTTTGAGCTGGTTGCCCTCCATGTAGCCGTACGGCGCCTCGTTGGCGTACGCGACGCGGACGAAGCCCTGCTTGCGGAGCTTGTCGAGGGCGCCCTCACCGTCCGCGGCACCGGCATCGGTCTTGCTGCAGGCGGAGAGCAGGCCCGGGACGACGAGCAGACCTCCCACGGCAGCGGTTCGATTGAGGAAGCCCCGGCGGGACAGGTGAGGGAAGTCAGCCATGGTTCGCAATCTCCTGGAGAAGTGGGGGTGTGACACGTTCCGGACAGGCTGAGCACCTGCCCGGTCCGGTACTTCTATGCAGGAAGCGCTGTCCATGTGACCGAACGGTGGCCGGAGGGAGACCTTCCCGTGTCCCGTCGGGGCGGAGGGTAACGGTCAGTGTGCGGGGCGTATCGACGTCGGACGGTACGTTCATGACTGGTCGTCATGCCGGAATGTCAGAGTGGAATATCCCGAGACGGGACGTAACCACGCTGTATGTCCACCACGTTGGGCAGCGACTCACCGGTTGCCCAGCGCTCGTACATCGAAACGAACTGCTCGCCCAGCCGGTCGCGCCAGCCGGCGGTGTCGCCGCTCATGTGCGGGGACACCAGCAGGCCCGGCACGTCCCACAGCGGGCTCGACGGGTCCAGCGGCTCGTGCTGGAACACGTCGAGCGCGGCGCCCGCGATCCACCGCCTGCGCAGCGCCTCGGCGAGGTCGTCCTCGACGGTCAGCTGCCCCCGGCCCACATTCACGAAGTACGCCGAGGGCTGGAGCAGGCCGAAGAACCGGGCGTCGAACATCCCGCGCGTCGCCTCCGTCAGCGGGGCGGCCGAGATCACCCAGTCCGCACCGGCGGCGAGCCGGTCCAGGTCCTCGACGCCGTGGATCGACCGCCGTGCCGTGCGCCCCACGAGCGCCACCCGGACGCCGAGGCCGTGCAGCAGCCGCATGATCTCCCGGCCGACGGGGCCCGCGCCGACGACGACCGCGCGGCTGCCCGCGAGCCGCCGCGTCTCGCGGTGACGCCACCGGTGCTCGCGCTGCAGCGCGAGCGTGCCGGGCAGGTCCTTCGCGAAGGCGAGCACCAGACCCGCGACGTATTCGGCGATCGGCAGCTCGAAGACGCCCCGGGCGTTGGTGACGACGGTGGACGACGCGGCCAGCTCCGGACACAGGAGCCGGTCCACCCCGGCGCTCGCCGTGTGCACCCAGCCGGGGCGCGGACCCCCGCCCGGCCACGCATCGCGGACGGCGTCGGAGGTGAAGTCCCAGACGAGCAGCACATCGGCTTGTGGCAGCTGCGCCGCGAGCGTCCGCGCGTCGGCGTGGCGGACACGGACGCGGCCGGTCAGCCGGCCCAGGCGCGGTGGCGGGTCGGCGTCCAGGACGAGGATCACAGGAGTTGCCATCAGGAATGACCACGCTCGCACCGGGGCACACGCCCGTCAACACGGCCTACTGCGCCGCAGAGGAAACCGCAGGTCACGGACGTTGCGGGCGGCAGTATGTCCCTAAAAGAGGAATACTTGTCCCAGGCCGGGGCAGCGGTGGAGGCAGGACATCCGGACACACGGAAGGATGGACATGACGACCGTAGGACTTCTTTATCCGGGCCACTCCGCGGAGGACGACTTCCCGCGGATCGAGGTCATGCTCGACAGTGACATCAGGGTGCCGCTGTTCCACACCGAGATCGACGAGGACGCCCGCACGCCCGAGTCCCTCCGTGACGCGGGTACGCCTGACCGCCTGGCCGCCGGTGTCGAGGAGCTGCGCATGGCCGGCGCCGAGTCGCTGGTCTGGGCGTGTTCGGGCGGGAGCTTCGTGCTCGGCTGGGACGGGGCGCACGAGCAGATCGCGGAGCTGGCCAGGACGGCGGGGCTCCCCGCCTCCAGCGCCTCCTTCGCCTTCGTGCACGCGGTGCGCGAACTGGGCGCGTCCAGGGTCGCCGTCGCGGCGACCTACTCCGAGGACGTCGCGGCGCTCTTCGCCGGATTCCTCGGCGCCGGAGGTGTGGAGGTGACCTCGACCCGCGGTGCGGGCATCATCAAGGCGTCCGACGCGGCGGCCGCGGACGTGGACCGGGTGAAGGAGCTGGCCGTGGCCGGCAACCACCCCGACGCCGAGGTGGTCCTGCTCCCCGACAACGCCCTGCACACCGCCGCGTTCGTCCCCGAGCTGGAGGAACTCCTCGGCAAGCCGGTCCTCACCGCCAACCAGGTGGCGGTCTGGGAGGGACTCCGGCTCGCCGAACGCCACATCTGGGCACCCGGCCTCGGCACCCTCTTCGCGACCCGCGAGCCCCCGGTGGGCGCCATCGAGCCGCGGGGCATCGAGGTACGCGAATAGCCGCGGGGAGCTGACGGTGCGGGAATAAACGGAGCCATCCTCCTGTTCGTACCCTCCGACACGCAGACGCAGCACCGGAGAGGCCGAACACGTGGAAGAGAACCGAGGCGACGAGATTCGCGGCACCGCGGGCGGGACGGCCTCCGTCCCCCTCTCCGTACTCGACCTGGTGAGCGTGGGGGCCGGGCGCACCGCGAGCCAGGCCCTGCGCACCAGCGTGGACATCGCGAAGCTCGCCGAGCGGCGCGGCTTCCACCGCTACTGGGTCGCCGAGCACCACTCGATGCCGGGCGTGGCGTCCTCCTCGCCCGCGGTCATCCTGGCGCACCTGGCCGCGCACACCGAGCGCATCCGGCTCGGGTCCGGCGGTGTGATGCTGCCCAACCACGCGCCGCTGGTCATCGCGGAGCAGTTCGGCACCCTGGAGGCGATGGCACCCGGCCGTGTCGACCTCGGGCTCGGCCGCGCGCCCGGCACGGACGGAGCCACCGCGGCCGCGCTGCGGCGTACGGACCGGCTCAAGGAGGGCGCATTGGGGTCTCCCCTGCTCGAGCGAAGCCGAGAGCTTGGGGACGATTTCCCGGAGCAGCTGGCCGAGCTGACCCGCTTCCTGGACGACGACTTCCCCGACGGCCACCCGTACGCCCGGATCCACGCCGTACCCGGCCCCGTCCAGGCCACCTCTCCCGGCGGGGTCCAGTCGACCGCCCGGCCTCCGGTGTGGCTGCTGGGTTCCTCCGGCTTCAGCGCCCAGCTGGCGGGTGTGCTCGGGCTTCCCTTCGCCTTCGCCCACCACTTCTCCGCGCGGAACACCGTGCCCGCCCTCGACCTGTACCGCGAGTCCTTCCGGCCCTCCGCGGTGCTCGACGCGCCCTACGCCCTCATCGGGGTCGCGGCGCTGGCCGCCGACGAGGAGCGCGAGGCGCGGCGACAGGTGCTGACCGGCGCCCTGTCGATGGTCCGGCTGCGCACCGGCCGCCCGGGCCTGGTGCCGACGCCCGAGGAGGCCGAGGCCCATGACTTCAGCCCGATGGAGCGCGAGTTCGTCGACGGCTGGATGGCGAACATCGTCCACGGCACGCCGGACGCGGTCCGCAGCGGCCTGGACGACCTGGCCAAGCGCACCGGCGCGGACGAGCTCATGATCACGGCCAACGCGCACGGCGGCGAGGCGCGGCTGCGCTCGTACGAGCTGATCGCGGACGCCTACGGGCTGCCCGGGAAGGCCTGACCACCGCGGCTCCCGGAGCTCGCCGGGCCCCGGCCTTCCGGGAGCCCAGGCCCTCCGGAAGCCTCAGAGCCTGTCGGGTGAGCTCTGATCGGGCGGTCACGCCCCGACAGGCTCTCAGCCCTCCGGGGGCCGGGTGCCGATCAGTTCCGCGATCCGCTCCGGCGCCACCGCGCGCGAGTACAGCCAGCCCTGCCCGGTGTCGCAGCCGATCCGGCGCAGGCGCTCCGCCTGGCCCGAGGTCTCCACGCACTCCGCGGTGACCGTGAGGCCCAGGCGGTGCGCGAGCTGCACCATGGCCTCCACGATCGTCTCGTCGGCAGGGCTGGGATGCGCACCGTCCTCGTACCGGAAACCGCGGACGAACGAGCCGTCCAGCTTCAGTACGGAGACGGGCAGACGGCTGAGATAGGCCAGGTTGGAGTAGCCGGTACCGAAGTCGTCGATCGCGATCCGCACGCCCATGTCGCTGAGCGCCTGGAGGACCCGCAGGGGCCGGCCGGACGAACCCATCACGGCGGACTCGGTCAGCTCCAGCTGCAGCAACCCGGGGTCGAGGCCCGTCTCCGCGAGGATCTCCGCGACATCGGCGACCAGGTCCGAGTCCCAGACCTGGCGCACGGCGACGTTGACACTGATGAACAACGGCGACTCGTCCGGGTGCTCGAGCTGCCAGCGCCGCGCCTGGCGGCAGGCCGTACGCAGCACCCACCGGCCCAGCTCGACGATGGTGCCGTCCTCCTCCGCGATCGGCACGAACCGGCTCGGGGCCAGCAGTCCGAAGCGCGGATGGTTCCAGCGGACCAGGGCCTCGACACCTCGTACGACCTCGTCGGCCATGCCGACCAGCGGCTGGTACTCCAGCGTGAACTCACCACGGTCGACGGCGGGCCGGAGTGTGGAGGAGAGCGACTGCCGGGTCATCCGGTGCGCGTTGCGTTCGGGGTCGAAGAGGGTCCAGCGGGCCCTGCCGTCCGCCTTGGCCCAGTAGAGCGTGGTGTCGGCGGCCTGCATCAGGGCGGTGGCCGAGGTGCCCGCCGAGGCGCGCTCCACCACGCCGATCGACGCGGACACCGAAAGCCGTGCCCCCGAGACGTCGAACGGGCGCTGCAGCGCGGTGAGTACCGAACGGGCGAGTTCGGTGAGCTGGTGCGTGCCCGCCGAGTCCTCGATCAGGATCGCGAACTCGTCACCGCCCAGGCGTGCCACGAGATGGCTGCCGGTGCGGTGCGCGTCGGCCTCGGCGCAGTCGGTGAGCCGTCCGGCGACCGCGGCGAGCAGCCGGTCGCCGATGTGGTGTCCCAGGGTGTCGTTGACCGCTTTGAAGCCGTCGATGTCGAGATAACAGAGACCGATCCGGCTCTCCCGCTCCGCGGCACCCTCGTGGGACGGCGTGGTCTCCAGGGCGCACGTGAGGCGCTCGAAGAACAGTGTGCGGTTGGGCAGGCGGGTCACGGGATCGTGTATGCGCAGATGGCGCAGGCGCTCCCGCAGCTCGCGCCGGTCGCTCACATCGGCGAGGGACAGCAGCACACGGCCCGTACCGGTTTCGGGGTCCCCCATCGGCACCACGGTGACCTCCGCCCACAGGGGCCTTCCCGCGGCGTGCTTGAGCCGCAGGGTGCACCGCAGCCGGGGACGGTTGCCGTCGAGCACCTCGCTGTACGCACGCCAGGCGGAACTGTCCGAGGTGAGGCCGACGAGTTCCGCCGCAGGCCGGTGCACCAGGGCCGCGGGATCGGTGCCGAGCAGACACCCCAGCGCGTTGTTCGCCCGGACGACCTGTCCCGCGGTGTCGACCACGGCCATGGGGAGGGCGGCGGCCGAGAACGCGGCGCGGTAGTCGCGCAGCTCGGAGACACCGGACCGCTGATGATCACGTTCCGTGACCTCCGGCGGCCGGACGCCGGGGGGCAGGCCCGCTCGGGGTGCCGGCCCTTCGGGGGTTCTGCTCACCACTCGCTCCCACTGTGCAGATCGTCGTGAACAGTTGTCGCTCGGCAGGGGTTTTTCGTTGGCGTGCCGCGCCGGAGGCGGCGAACACGCGGGAAAACGAGGTGAAGCATAGAGGGTGACCTGCCGGCCGTACCAGCGTGCCCGGTGTTTCGGGCACATGGCACGCGCACGGCCCAGGCCTGTCCCTCGCATGGCTTCATCATGCATTTTGTGCAGATATGATCGATTCTGTGATGATCTGCTCTCTTCGGATTTCCGGGTGAGTGAATGTGACGTTCTGTGAGTGGACCTCGTCGGGGTTACGGCGACCCCTGACCCGTGTGGGGCAGCACAACAGGGCGTACCCGGCCGATCCGGCTCAGGGTGAGGAGAAGTCCCGCATTCGCCACCCGGAGGTAGATGTGCCGCGTCAGCACGGACCCGGGGGAGCGGGAAGGCCGAGTCTGCGCCGTGCGGCGGCGGCCCTCACCTCCCTCCTGGCGCTCGCCGCAACCGGACTCGTGGCAGGCCCCGCCGTGGCGGCCTCGCGCGACGCGGGACCGTGTGCCCTGCCCCGGACCGGAGCACACCACTCCCTGGGCCTCGACACGTGGAACGGCTCCTACACGCGCCCCGACCGCGACCTCGACGCGGTGATGGTCTTCCTCTCGTTCCCGGACTCCGAGCCCGCGGTTCCCCCCGAAGTGCTGGCCGCCGACTACTTCCCCTCCACCACCCGCTTCTTCGAGCGCGCCTCGTACGGGAAGTTCGAGCTCCGGGCCCATCCCCAGCGACAGTGGATCCGCATGCCCCGTCCTTCCACCTGGTACGGGATACAGCGGGACTGGGGCTCCGAGCGGCGCAGCGCCTATCTGCGGGACGCGATCGCGGCGGCCGACGAGCGGATCGACTTCTCGGACTACGACATCGTCTACCTCGTGGCCGACCCGGACGCGCCCGGAGTCGACTCCGACGCCACGAAGGTCGTCAACTTCGACCGGCCGCTGCGGGCCGACGGCACGGACATCCGGCGCGTGGTCACCGTCTTCGAGGAGCACCCACCGGACCGGAACGTCCTGGCGCACGAGACCGGGCACGTCTTCGACCTGGCGGACCTCTACCACCGGCCCGAGGACGGCAAGGGCGACTGGGACACCTACGTGGGTGACTGGGACGTGATGGGAAGCCAGTTCGGCCTCTCGCCCGATCTGTTCGGCTGGCACAAGTGGAAGCTCGGCTGGCTGGGCGGGGGGCAGGTCGTGTGCGTGCAGGGCGCCGCCGACCTCACCCTGGAACCCATGGCCGAGGTGCCCGTGCCCGGCGCGTCCCTCGGTACCCGGCTCGCCGTCATCAGGACCGGCACCGACACCGCGCTGGCCATCGAGGCCCGCAGCGCCACCGGAAACGACCGGACCACCTGCACCGAAGGGGTGCTCATCTACCGCATCCGCAACGCCACGCCGTCCGGCGGCGGGCCGGTCGAGGTGCTGGACACCCACCCCGGCTCCGACGCCTGCTGGGACCGGTCGGTCTACCCACCCCTCGCGGACGCCCCCCTCCGGGAGGGTGAGCGGTACTCCGTGCCGGGGGAACGCGTCCGCGTCGAGGTCGCGGACCGGACGAGATCGGGAGCGTGGACGGTCCGGGTCACCACCGGCATCTGACCGTAGCTCGTCGTCCCGCCCTGCCGTCGTCGAGGTGGCTACTGCCTCTTCAGCGGCAGGGTGGACCAGGCACCGGCTTCCGGGTCGTAGGCGAAGCCCCGGTTGGTGAGCGCGTTGTCGGTGACGTCACGAACTGGTCGTTCGCCGCGGTGTAGGACGAGCTCCACAGCGGGATCGGGAGGCCGCGGACGAGTGGGTGCTCGCGGGCCAGAAGGCGTGGATCACCAACGGCGGTATCGCCGATGTCCATGTGGTGGTGGCCTCGGTCGAGCCGTCCCTCGGCGCGCGCGGGCAGGGGGCGTTCATCGTGCCGCCCGGCACCCGGGGCCTCGAGGCGGGCCGCGCCGTGAAGAAGCTCGACCTGGCGGCGGTGATCTCGCGATTGCCGAGGCCCGGCGAGAACATCAGGTAGAGGGTGACGAAGTGGAAACGCACCCGGACGTCGGGTTCCCCGGCGAAGCCGGTGAGCGGGACCTCGACCCTTTCGTGGTCCCCGAAGCCGGCCGTCGTCCTCCACACGGTCTTCCAGGTGGCTCCGCCGTCGGAACTCGCGTCGGCCGAGATCGCGTCGTCGCCGAACGCCCAGTACATGGCGCTGAAGGCGAGCTCGGGATCGGCCGTACCGGTGAGGTCGAAGGCGGGGCTGATCAGCTGGGAGTCGATGGGCGCGCCGGCGCTGGTGCCGCCGTACTGCGCCCAGCCGCCGCCACCGTACGTCTGGTACACGGCGACGGGGGTGGCGGGATCGGCGACGGCGGCGACATCGGCGACCGCCCGGTTCTCGCAGCCGGTGTCCTTCTGGAAGGCGGGCTTCGGCTGGTAGAGCGAGCATCCGGACCCGGAACCGTCCCAGACGGTCTCGGACCAGCCCCGCTCGGTGCCGCTGTCGGCGGTCAGCGAGGTGCCGCCCACCGCGGTCACGTGCGGTGACGCGGCGGGGTAGGTCACGCCGTATCCGAAGTCGCCCGAGGAGGCGACCATCGCCACGCCGGGGTGGTCGTAGTGGGCTTCCATGTCCGTCGAGTCCGCGGGGTCCTCGCCACTGCCGGAGCGGTAGTCGGTCCCGTAGGAGTTGGAGACGAACTTCGCACCCAGCTCGACCGCCGTGTCCACGGCGGCGCCGAGGTTCTCGAAGCTGGGGCTGTCGGCCTCGACCAGCAGGATGTGGGCGTTCGGGGCGACCGCGGAGACTATGTCGAGGTCGAGGGAGATCTCCCCGGCCCAATCGGGGTCGGGCTGCGGGAAGTCGGTGCCGCCGCGCTGGTCGACCTTCCTGAAGCAGCCGTTGTCCGTGGTGCACGCGGGCAGGCCGTACTGCTCGCGGTAGACCGCCAGGTCGTCCTCGGCGGTCGGGTCGTCGAACGCGTCGACGACGGCGATGGTCTGCCCCGCACCACCGCCCACCGGGAGGTTGTAGGCCGAACGCAGGTCGGCCGGCCCGAAGCCGCCCGGTGCGGTCGCCGTACGCAGGCCCTTGGACGGCTTCACATCGGTACGCCGCAGGGCGAAGCAGGTGGCCTGGCCCTTCTTCGCGGCACCGCAGGCAGCCTCGAAGGGCACCTGTGCGTCACCCGCCGCTGCGGGTGTGGCCGCGGTCCTGGTCGCGGGGGAAGGACGAGCAGGGTCCGTGCCGGACGCACGAAAAAGCCCCCTCGCTTCCGCGAGAGGGCTTTCTCCGTCTGTGCGCCGTCAGGGACTCGAACCCCGGACCCGCTGATTAAGAGTCAGCTGCTCTAACCAACTGAGCTAACGGCGCCTGGTGACGTCGTAGACATTAGCACCCGGATCGGCGGGAGGAAAAATCGAATACCCGGTGGTCGACGGGGCCGCCGACCTGCCCACTCGTACGCAGGCCCACAGCAGTACGTCCGGCCCCGGCAGCCAGGGGTTCCGGGTGTCCGGGGCGACCACCCAGCGGGGCCCGCCGGCCCCTGCGACGCCGGCCAGGGGCGGGACGGTGACCGCGTCGCCCGTGCCGTGGCAGAGCACGGGGGGCAGGGCGCCCTGCTGCTCCCGGGGGCCGTCCCCAGAGCCGGTGCCCCACTCCTCCCAGGCCAGCAGGGACGGCAGCCGCTGGGCGGTGCCGGGCGAAGCGAACAGCAGCATCCGGCCCCGGTGCGTGGCGACCGGGCCGGAGCCGGGGCCCTCCGCCCAGAGCCGCTCCAGCATCCGCCTGCCGAACAGCGCGGGCACGTTCACGATGTCGAAGGAGGTGCCGCACGGCAGTACGCCCGGGGTACCGGGGCCGGCCTCCCACCGGGAGAGCGTGCTGCGGGGGTAGGCCGAGGCGCCGGCCAGCCAGGCGGCCCCAGATGCGGTGACCTGAGCGGCCCGGTCGTCGGTCCGCTCCCGCAGCAGCGTGAAGATGTCCACACCTCGGCCCGGGTCGGTACCGGTCCGCAAGGTCGTTTCGTCACTCAGCCAAGCACTCATGGCGTCATGTCTACCCGGCGTGACGCTACCGCTCCCGAGAGTTGCGGAAAGCCGGACAGGGCGAACCCGGACGGAGTATCTTGCCCGACGGCATATGCCACAGGTGTACCCGCCGTCACGCGGCCGGACCCGCCGCCCACCGGTCGGCCGGTCAGGGCCGCAGGGCCGGCGGAGTCAGGGCGCGGGGTTGTCCAGCAGGGATCTGCCGAACTCGATCATCTTCTTGGCGTAGTCCTCGGTCCACTCCGCCCGCTCCGCTATGTCAGCCGCGGTGAGCCGGTCGAACCTGCGCGGATCGGCGAGCTGGGCGGCCGCCACCGCCTGGAACTCCACGGCCCGGTCGGTCGCCGCCCGGAAGGCCAGCGTCAGTTCCGTCGCGCGGGCCAGGAGCTCCTTCGGATCGTCCATCGACTCCAGGTCGAAGAAGTGCTCCGGATCGGCTGCCGCCGCCGACGGCTCGAAGAGCAGCGGCGCCGGACGCAGTCTCTGCCGCTCGTCCCGCTCGGGTTGTGCCATGTGGTCTTCCCTCCTCGTACGGCCGGACGGCCACCTTCCATTGTCCAGCCGGGCGCAAGAGCGCTGCCCAGGATCAGGGCTTCCAATGCACGCGGTGCTCGGCGAGGTGTGCCAGAACCGCCTGATTGGCCTCCCATCCGTCGGGGAACTTCACCGTGACGCCCAGCTGGACCGGCTCCGTCGACGGGTGCTCGTCCAGCAGGTCCGCCACCCCCTCGCGGCACACCACGACGCACGCGTGACGGTGCCGCGAGGCGAGCACACACAGCCGGCCCGTCTCCAGGTGGAACGCCGTCGCGTCGGGACGGCCCGACAGCGGATGCAGGACCACCGTGACGTCGAACTCACGGCCCTGCAGCCGGTTCGCCGTGTCCACCGCGACGTCCGTCACGCCCAGCTCCGCCAGTGCGGCCCGCACCGCCGCGGCCTGGTCGCGGTGTGCCGTGCCGACCGCGACGCGCTCCGCCGTCACCGGGACCGGATCCGGGCCGCGCTCGCTCGTCGACGCGCCGCCCCGGTCCAGCAGCCTGCGGACCACCAGGGCCACCGCTCGCACCGCCTCCGGATCCGTACGCGGGGTGTGCCGGGCCGGGAGCTCCAGCAGTCCCCACCCGGACTCCGCCGCCTCGTCGAGCACCCGGTCCGGGCCCGACCCGTCCGAGGGCACGCCGAACGAGAGCCGCCGGTCGCCGTGGTCCGTACCGCTGCGGAAGGGCGTGTACGGGTAGAAGGCATCCGAGACCAGCGGGGCCGCCGACGCCGGGAGCCGCCACGACACCGGCAGGCGGTGCTGCGGCAGGTCCGGGTTGTGGGCGAGCAGCGTCGAGACGGCGCTCGCCGACGGGTCGTACGTGAGACCTGCCCACTGGTCCGCGCCCACGATCGAGAAGGGATCCAGCTGCCCCGGGTCCCCGACGAACAGCGCCCTCTCGAACAGGCCGGCAACGGCCAGCAGGGCGTCCGACCGCATCTGGTACGCCTCGTCGACGATCGCGTGCCCCCAGGGCTCCACGTTCTTCACATGGGCCCACTTGGCCGCCGTCGAGATCACGATGTCCAGGCCGGCCAGGTCCGCCGCCTTCGCCGACTTCCGTACGTGGTCCAGGCCGTCCAGCGCCTTGTCGTACGGATCGGAGTCGCTGCTGTGCAGACGGCCCACCGGCAGGCCGGGGGCCTTCTCGGCCAGCCGCAGCACCAGGTCGTCCACCTGGGCGTTGGTCTGCGCGACCACCATCAGCGGGCGCCCGGCCGCGGCGAGCTCCAGCGCGGCACGCACCACCAGCGTCGACTTGCCCGCGCCCGGCGGTGAGTCCACGACGATGCCGCGCGACGTGCCGCGCAGGGTGTCACCGAGGATCGCCTCGGTCGCCCTTGCGGCGGCGGCGCCCGGGTCGGTAACGGTAGTCACAGGAGGTCCTCCGCGGTCACGGGGTCGGGCTGCTCCGACGGCCCGCCGGGCGGGCCGCCGTGGGTCCACGGGGTGTCGTCCGGGTCCGGCAGCTTCGGGCCGCCCCGCTGGTCGTGCTCGAACAGCGTCCAGGCGATCCGGTCACCGGGCTCGGGCAGCGAACCCGGCGCGGGCTCCTTCCCCCGGCCCATGCGGTCGGTGATCCGCAGGACGAGGTGGACGGCGTCCGCGTCCCCGGCACCCCCGGCGTCCGTGTGTCCCGCGAACTCCGCCGTCTGCGGCTTGCCCTCCAGCGAGCGGTACACCTTGGTCCGCTCACCGAGATGCGGGCGCTCCGTGGTGCGGACGGTGACCAGCGGGCGCGGTGACGGCCGCTTCGACTCGCTGTACGCCATCCGCACCTCCGTCACCTCTCCGACGAACGCCTCGCCCGCGAGCCGGCGCCCAGCCAGTACCAGCGGGTCGTCCAGAGCCTCCTGGGCGTCCAGCTGCGCCTGGGCGGTCTCCCGCGATGCCAGCTTCTGCGCCGCCGTCACCGCGTCGTCGCGGCGGGGCTGCGGGGGCTCGCCCGCCCGAACGCGGTCCCGGTGCGCGGTGAAGGACCAGCGGTCCCGGGTCCACCGGTCCTCGGCCCTCGGCGCCTCCGGCAGCTCCCGCAGCAGGTCGAGCCCCCGCCACACGGCGTCCCACGTGGGCAGCATGACCCCGGCGAGCAACGACCTGATGTCCCTTTCGGCGGCGGTCAGTTCGCCGAGCCGGGTGTCGGCCGAGGGGCCGTCCTCGGCGGCGGCCAACGCGGTGCGCGCCCGGTCGAACCGCTCGATCGCGGGCGCGAGAAGCTTGTTGTCGAACGCCGGGTCCGTCGCCGGTCCCGCCGGAGGGCAGACCAGCTGGCCGGCCGGGTCCCGGTCCAGCTCCGCCCGCAGCGCCGCCTGGGCCCCGGACCCGCCGGCCGGCGGGTCGACCCAGGCGAGCAGCGCGCCCAGGTGCTGGTCCTCCAGGCTGCTCTGCCCCGTCGCCCAGTGGCGGTTGAGCAGATCGGTCGTGGCGAGCAGCAGCGAGGAACCGGGGACCCGGGCCCGCTCGCCGTAGTGCGTCAGCCAGCGTCCGAGCAACGGCACACGGGCGGGCACCGGATACGGCGTGTCCGGGTCGTCCTCCACCGTGCGGCGGAACCGCATGGACCGGCCCAGCAGCCGCACGAAGTCGATGCCCGCCCGGCTGGGTACCACCAACTGGGCTGCTTCCGAGCAGAGTTCGACCTCGACCTTGACCTTCTTGCCGGTCTCCGGATCGGTCTCTGTGCGCTCGGCCGGTTCGACGGCGTCGGCGCAGGACTCGATGTGCGGGAGCACCGCCTCGGCGAGTTCGGCGAGGAAGGCGAACCGCAGGTCGCGGTCGCGCGGCTGCGCCACCACCAGCAGCCGGGGCGCCGTGCGGTCCGTGCCGACGAGTGCGCCGAGCGGGGCGCCGGCCTCACCGGCGGTGGTCAACGGCACCAGCACGAGCGGCCCGTCGGTCAGGTGGCGGTGGCGCACGGTGGCCAGCGGCTGGGCACGCCCGCTGTCCACCGCCTCCAGCCGGGCCAGCGTGGTGATCAGCGACATGCGGCGCCGCCCCTCACGCTCTGGAGGGCTTCGGCCCGCAGCGCGGCGGCCCGGCGCAGGGCCGCGACCGTCGGGTCCGCGGGGTCGCCCTCCTTGCCCGCCGCGGCGGCCAGTACCCCGGCGACCGTCGTCAGGCCCCCGAGCTCGCCCCGCACACCGCGGCCGAGCGCTTCCACCGCGCCGCGCGCCCGCGCCTTCGCGCGGCAGTGGAAGGCCAGCTCGCAGGCGGCGAGGCACTCCGGGGCGTACGCCGCGGGGACCGCCTCCACCGCGCTGCCGAGTTCCCCGGGGGTGCGGTCCGGGGCGAAGGTCGTGCCCTCGGGAAGGGCCGCCGCGATGTCCTCGACGCGGGTGAGCCGGGCCAGCTGGCGGAGGGTGACGGCGCGCTGCTTGCGCACGTCCACGACCGAGGCGGTCGGCAGGTTGGAGAAGTCCTTGGGGCAGACCAGCAGGACCCGGTGCCCGACCCGGGCGCCCTCGGTCACCGCGGCGACCCGCTCCAGCGCGAGGACGTAGACGGCGGACTGGCGCGCGGCCGCACCGACCTTCGCGGCATCCGCCGAGCTGTCGATCATGGGGAAGGACTTGATCTCGACGACCGTCCAGGTGCCATCAGGGTGCACCACCACGGCGTCGGGTTCGAGATAGGCGGGGGAGCCCGCCACCTCCAGGGCCAGCATCGGATGGTCCAGCAGCGCCCAGTCGCCCGCTTCGGTGGCCTCGCGCAGGGCCAGCGCGGTGCGCGCGGCGCGTCCTTCGGGGCCGGCGGCCGTCAGGTCGGGCACCGAGGCCTCGCCGGGGGAGTCCGCCCCGTCGCCGAGGCGTTCGAAGAGCAGGCGCAGCAGCTCCGTGCCGCCGTCGGCCTTGACCTTCGCCTCGAAGGCGTTGCCCCGGACGAACGCGAACTGCGACTGGCCGAACGCGGCTCCCGAGCCGAGCGCGGTGGCCAGCCCGGCCTTGTCGACGCCCGCGCCGTCGAGCAGGGCGCGTCGCTTGCACCCCGGGTTCGCGGCGAGCGCGGCGAGGGCGCGTGCGTCGAGCGGATGCGGCGCGACGGACGGCCCGCGCAGCTCAGCGAGCCGCTGCCGGAGCGTCGTCGCTGGCCTGGGCCGCGAAGCCGGTGCTCGCGTCGCTGGAATCTGCGGAGGGGGTCCGCCTGCCGGGTATTCGCTCACCCGCGGAAGTCTTGCATCCGTCACTGACAATCGTGGATTTCACGGGGGCGGCGATGGCCGGGGTCCGGGCGAACACGGCCCTGGCCCTGTCCTTGACCCGGTCGGCGATCCGCATGAACGGCCTGGTCAGCAGAGCCCCCGCGGTCATCACGGCGGCACCGGCCACGGCATCGAGGAAATAGTGGTTGGCCGTGCCCATGACGACGAGGACGGTGAGCAGCGGATAGACGACGCCGGCCGCCCGGACGAGGGGGTGGCGGCCGTGGCGCCACAGCAGCACGCCGCACCACAGGGCCCAGCCCACGTGCAGGCTCGGCATCGCCGCGTACTGGTTGGTCATCCCGCTGAGTCCGCGCGGGGCGCTCGCGCCGGCGCCCCACCAGCCGTACGCGCTGTACTGGGCCATCGTGTCGACGAAACCGTGGTGGGCGTCGAGCAGCCGGGGAGGGCAGGTCGGCATCAGCGTGAAGCCGACGAGCCCGAGGAGCGTGGAGGTCATCAGCCAGGTGCGGGCCGCGCGATAGGCCGCGGTGCGGCGCCGGAAGATCCAGATCAGCACGGCCGGGGTGACGAGGTAGTGCAGTGAGGCGTACGCGAAGTCGGCGGGTATGCCGAGGGCGGGGTGGGCGGTGAGCAGCCGGTTGAGGGGGTGCTCGGCGTTGAGGTGGAGTGCCTTCTCCAGGCGGAGTATCGCGAGCCCGTGCTCCACGGCCGCCGGCACGTCCTGTGTGACCAGGAGCCGTCCCACCGAGTACAGCCCGTACACCACCGCTATCAGCGGGAGCTCCGTCCACCAGCGGGGCCGAGGGCCACAGGACGGTGTCGCGGTGGTGGCGTGCGGCATCCGGTAGCTCTCCCCAGTTTCATGCGGTCGACGGCGGGCGTTCAACCGTACGGCGGTCGTGGGCCTTGTTCTCCCCCGGGGGGCGTCCCTTGCGAACGTCCCTGCACGTGCTAGTGCCCCTCCCGGCAAGCTTTGCCCCGTCGCGCCGCCCAGCACGCACGCTCGGTAAGGGACGCGGACACCGCCCCGCAGGTTGCCCGTGAAGCATGTGAGCGATGATGGAGCGGGGCCCTTGCCCGCATCCGTCACCAACCGGTTGCCCGCGATCGCCGCCGCGAAGCTGTCCCGGACGCCGCTGTCCCGGACCCGTCAGATCCCAGGGTCCCCGGATCATCGGATCTCAAGTTCTCAGGGAGAGCCGTATGGCGCCGCGCATCCTGCTCGCCCGGCACGGCCAGACACAGTGGTCGGTGCAGGGCAATCACACCGGCAGGACCGACATCCCCCTCCTCGACACCGGCCGCGAGGGCGCCAAGCTGCTCGGCGAGCGGCTGCACCGGCAGCCCTGGGGAGGCCTGCCCGGGGTGGAGGTGCGGACCAGCCCGCTCGTGCGGGCCGCCGAGACGTGCGGACTCGCGGGTTTCGGCGACCGGGCCGAGCCGTGGGACGCGCTCATGGAGTGGGACTACGGCGACTACGAGGGCCTGACCCCCGCGCAGATCAAGGCGGACCGGCCCGACTGGCTCATCTGGCGCGACGGGGTGCCCGGCGGCGAGACCCTGGCTGAGCTGACGGCCCGTGCCGACGAGGTCGTGGCGTGGGCGCGGTCCGCCGAACGTGACGTCCTCGTCTTCGCCCACGGGCACATCCTGCGGGCGCTGGGCGCGCGCTGGCTGGGCGAGGACGTGTCCTTCGCCGCGCGGATCCGCCTGGAGCCGACCTCGCTGTCGGTGCTCGGCTGGGCGTACGGCCTCCCCGCCCTGGAACGCTGGAACGACACGGGTCACCTGGACCGGTAGCGGCATCCGGCCTGTGACGTGCGGCCCTCCGGGGTGCGGGCCGAAGCGCGGCCCGCGCCCGGTCCCGGTCCCGGCGCGCGGGCGGGGCGTTCAGGCGCCGGGCGGCAGCTCCTCGTAACGGGCCAGCAGGGCCGTCACCTCCGGACCGCCGCGCGGCCTCAGCACGCGTACGGCGCTCGCCAGCATCCCCCTGATGCGGGAGGACTGGACCCGGTCGAGCAGATCCAGCACCTGGTGTCCCGCGGCCGCCGCCTCGTCCGCCGTGCCCGCGCGCGCCAGGTCACCGGCCAGCTGGGCCCGGTACAGCGCGAGGTTCCGGGTGAAGTGCGGGTCCTGCAGCCGAGTGGCCCGCCGGGCGTGGCGCGCCGCCCTCGGCCAGTCGCCCAGGGCCGACCAGCACTGCGCCTCCAGCAGTTCGAGCTCGGCCTCGCGGAAGAAGGTCATCCACTCCGGGTCCGCGTCGCACGGCCCGCGCTCGAACGCCGTACGGGCCCGGCCGATCGCCTGTTCGCAGCCCGTGCGGTCCCCGAGCCATGCCCGGGCGCCCGCCTCCCGCAGCGCCAGGAGGGCCGACAGCCGCGGTGAGCCGAGCGGGCCGGCCGCGCGCTGCCCGGCCTCGGCCGCGCGGACCGCCTCCCGAGCCCGGCCCGTGTCGCGGGCCAGGAACGAGGCGTTGCAGAACGCGTGCGCCTCCAGCGCCGCGTCCCCGGCGAGCCGGGCCGTGGCGAGCGCCTCCGCGTAATGGGAGCGGGCGTCGTCGAAGCGCCCCGAGTCGTGGGCAAGCCAGCCCACCGAGATCGCCAGCTCACCGGCGCCGGCGTGCAGCCGGTCGACGGTGCTGCGGCGGCTCGCCGTCCCCGAGTCGAGCAGTGCGTACGCGGCCCGCAACGGCTGGGAGGCGCGGCGGTAGAGCCCGTCCGCGCCGTGCCGGTCGTCCAGCAGGCGGATCTGGCGGACCGCCTTCTCGACGGCGCTGACCTCGGCCTCGCCGACCCGGCGCTGGGCGGGGGCGCCGAGGGGGCCCGCCGCGGCGGACCGGCCGCCCAGGCCCAGGGACGCGGCAGCCACCGTGGCGGTACCGCTGGTCATGAACACGCGACGCAGCACGTCGCTCTCCTCGTAGATGTCACTGTCGAGCGTGGGGGGTGTGGTGGGAGGGGGTACGGACGCCCTGCGGGCCCCCCGGCCGCGCACGCTCTCGCGGTCCGCGAAGCCCAGGTCCGCCAGGGTCGACCCGGGGAACATGTGCAGGAACACCCGTTCGTACGCGTAGTTGGGGCAGCGGATCTCGCCGGACTCCACCCGTCCGATGTACCGGGCGTCGCACGCGACCTGTTCACCGATCTCGCGGGCGGCCCTGCGGACCGCTGCCGCGAACTCCCCGGCGGAGCGCTGTGCGCGCAGCCTCCGGAAGGCGAGGTTGGGAACTGCCCGTGTCGACACCATGGCGGGGCCCTCTCTTGCGCAGCCGGGCTCCTGCTTCCGGTGTCCCGGCGGAGCAAGAACGTACCCGCTGTGACGGAGCCCGCACGCTGCGTTTGCCCATAAACCGGACATCTCGCCCGTGATCCGCCATGAACTGCCACCCTTTGCGGCGGCGTGCCGCCGTAGCCCTTGACGCCGTCGGCGCGTTGGTCCATGTGGCGACGGGGCGTGGCCCGGTCTCGAGACGAGAAGGAGGGGTTCCCTTGCCGCACACGGACTCGGAATCCACACCGTGCGACCTGGTGACCGTCCCGGCACGTCAGGGGCTGGAAGCCGTGGACATCCTGCGCAGGGGCTCGGACCACGAGGCCGTCGGCCCCGTCCTGCACGACGGGGCGTGTGCCGTCCTCGGCTTCATCGTGCCGCCGGGAACCGCCGAGGCGTGGGACGTACCCGGCAGCGCCTGTACGCGGACGGACGGCCGCGGGCTGCGCGTCCCCGCCGAGCCGCCCGTCACCGGCGGCGGCTGGCTCCTCCCGCCGGCCGCGGAGGCCCCGGTCACCGACCCCGCGGTCCTGCGGGCCGCCCTCGACCAGGCGGCCCGGCTCATCGAGGCGGCCGACAACTGCCGCTGAGGCCACAATGAACGGGTGGGCGGATCCTCCGCCCGTAGCCGGACATCCCAGGTGACCGGCCCGGACCCGGTGAACGAGGATGAGCGCGCGTGGGACGTCGAGGAGTGGCCAGGGGTGCGGGCGACCGCAAGCGGTCCGAGCGCGGGCAGGAGCCCGTCACCGAGACGGTGGACGGCGGCCTCGCCGAACTCGTCCCCGACCGTGAGCGCCCGCGCGCGTGGACGCTGCTCCTGGACGGTGCCCCGCAGTCCCATGTGGACCTGGACGATCCCGCGTACCTCTCCTTCGAGTACCAGCGGCGGCTCGGCCACGTCATCGACCTCGCCGCGCCCCCCGGACGTCCCCTCCAGGCGGTCCACCTGGGCGGCGGGGCGTTCACCCTCGCCCGCTACATCGCCGCGAGCCGCCCCCGCTCCACCCAGCAGATCGTCGAACTGGACGCGCCCCTCGTCCAGTTCGTCCGCCGCGAACTGCCCCTCGATCCCCAGGCCCGGATACGGGTCCGCTCCATGGACGCCCGCGAGGGGCTCGGCAAGATCCAGGACGGCTGGGCGGACCTGGTGATCGCCGACGTCTTCAGCGGCGCCAGGACCCCCGCGCACCTCACATCCGCCGAGTTCCTCGCCGAGGTACGCCGGGTGCTGAAGCCCGGCGGCCAGTACGCCGCCAACCTCGCCGACGGCCCGCCACTCGCCCACCTGCGCGGCCAGATCGCCACGGCCGCCTCGCTCTTCCCCGAACTGGCCCTCGCGGCGGACCCGACGGTCTGGCGCAGCCGCCGATTCGGCAACGCGGTCCTCGTCGCCTCCGACCTGCCGATCGCCGTCGCCGAACTGACCCGCCGGGTCGCCGGTGATCCGCATCCCGGCCGTGTCGAACACGGCCGGGTGCTCGCCGACTTCACCGGCGGCGCCGCCGTCGTCACCGACGCCGAGGCCAAGGCCTCCCCGGCTCCGCCGCCCGGCGCCTTCTCCTGAACGCGCTCACCGGTCCACGGTCTCCACGACCGGCGGGTGGCCGTTCCACGTGCGGAACACGGAGACCGTCGCGCGCGCTCCGTCGCTGAAGTCCACCCGGATCCACTCCGGGTTCGTCCACACCTGCATCGACCAGTTCTGCTCCGGTGTGGCCGACACCAACGTCGCTCGGTCGTCCTTCAGTTCCAGGACGACCCGTCCGCCGCGCGTCGGGTAGCGGGCACATCCTGCACCACCCGCCCCGGCGCTGTCCCGGACGGGCCGGGTCCCTCCGCATGGGTTACGGTGCGGCGCATGCCTAGTGTGCTTCTGGTCGAGGACGACCAGTTCGTACGTTCCGCCCTCATCCGGCACCTGACCGAGGCCTCCCACGCGGTGCGCAGCGTCGGGTCCGCGCTCGAAGCGCTGCGTGAGGTCGCGCACTTCCGCTTCGACGTGGTCATCCTCGGCCTCGGGCTCCCCGACCTCGACGGCGCCGAGGCGCTGAAGATGCTGCGGTCCATCACCGACGTACCCGTGATCATCGCGACGGTACGGGACGACGAGGCCGAGATCGTACGGCTGCTCAACGACGGAGCCGACGACTACCTGACCAAGCCGTTCTCGGTGGAGCACCTCTCCGCCCGGATGGCCGCCGTGCTGCGACGCACCCGTGGACCCGCGGGCCAGGCGTCGCCCCCGCGCGTCATCCAGGCCGGCGGGCTCTCCATCGACCCGCTGCGACGACAGGCCGAACTGGACGGCACCGCGCTGGACCTGACCCGGCGGGAGTTCGACCTGCTGGCCTTCCTCGCGGGGCGCCCCGGCGTCGTCGTGCCGCGCCGTGAGCTGCTGGCCGAGGTCTGGCAGCAGTCGTACGGCGACGAACAGACCATCGACGTCCACCTGTCCTGGCTGCGGCGCAAGCTGGGCGAGACGGCCGCCCGGCCCCGCTACCTGCACACCCTGCGCGGCGTCGGCGTCAAACTCGAACCGCCGGCGCCGGGACAGCCCGTATGAGATGGGCGCTGGTCAAGGTCTGTCTGGCCGTCACCGCCATGGTCGTGATCGCCGTGGCTCGCCGTACACGTCCCCGCGACCGAACCGGGCGGCACGCGCCTGGAGATCGGCACCCGCCGGGCCACCCGTGAGGACGTCGGGACCGTGGGCACGGCGGGCCGCGCGTCGATCGCCGAGGTGCGCGGCGGCTCCGTCCTGCTCCAGCCCACCGCACCGGGCTCGGGGGGTATCGCCGTCGTGGAGGTCTTCGTCGCCGACGACGACGTGTCCAACGGGGTCGGCACCGCATGGCTGGTGCTCGCCGGTGTGGGCATCGCGCTGATCGTCGGCTCGGTGGCCGTCGCCGACCGGCTCGGCGTACGCATGGTCGAGTCCGCCCAGCGCCTCGCCGGCGCAGCGCAGGACCTGGGGGAGGATGGACCTGTCCATCGTGGCCGTCGATCCGGCCTACACCTCCACAACCGGCCGGGGCCCCCGACAGGCGCAAGCGGAACCGTCCGGCCGCGCGTGGTGGAGTTCGGGGAAGTAACGCGGAAACCCCCGCGGGCCGCCCTTCGCGCCGACAACGCGCTCGCCCCGTTCATCTTCCGGCGGGCCCGCTCCGGATGACGGGCGCGGGCGGCGCCCTTCGGGCCCCGGCACCACGATCCGCGCCACCGGGGGCCCGCCCGGGCGGGCCCCGTACGGCTGAATTCCCGCTCGAACCCCCCTGACCTGCGGTGATGGGGATGGCTACGTGCGGGGAATGCAGGGCGTGCAGGGAAAAAACAAGTCTTCGGCCGGACACGTTCGCGTGACGTGCAGGACACACTCGGGCAACGGAAGCGTCTTCAACTCTTGACACCCACCCCTTCAAGGAAGCAATCTTCCGGCATCAGCGCATGGGAGCGCTCCCATAACGATCGAGGTCTTTCGCTCGTACGGGGACGGCACCGCCCATGTCCTCTCCGTACCACTGGCACCCGCACCACCAGCGCGTATGCCGAGCACGAACGCCAGTCCCACCCTGGAACAAGGAGTAGTGGAATGCGCATCACCCGCACCGTCGCAGGTCGAAGCCGCAGAACCGCCGTCATGGCCACCACGGGCCTCGCGGCCGCCGCCCTGCTGATGACGGGCTGCAGCGACTCGGGATCGGATTCGGACGCGGCCGACGCGAACGGGAACATCACCCTGACCGTCGCCGACTTCGGACAGTTCGGCTACAAGGAGGCGGGGCTCTTCGCGAAGTACCACGAGCTCCACCCGAACATCACGGTCAAGGAAAACGTCACGGCCGACGAGAAGGTCTACTACCCCAAGTTCCTCCAGCAGCTCAACACGGGCAGCGGGCTGGCCGACGTGCAGGGCATCGAGGTCGGCCGGGTGAAGGAGCTCGTCGACACCAAGGCGGACGCCTTCGCCGACCTCTCCAAGGTCGTCGACCCCGCGCAGTGGGTCAACTGGAAGGCGCTGCAGGCGAGCACCGACGAGGGCAAGGTCATAGGCGCCGGCACCGACATCGGTCCGATGTCGATCTGCTACCGCCGCGACCTGTTCGAACAGGCCGGACTGCCGTCCGACCGCGCCGAGGTCGCCGCGAAGTTCTCCGGCGGCTGGAAGGACTACCTCGCGCTCGGTGAGGCGTACAAGGCGAAGGCCCCCAAGGGCACGTTCTTCATGGACTCCGCCAGCGCCATGTACAACGGCGTGGTCAGCTCGGACTCGGAGCAGTACTACTCCAAGGACGGCAAGGCGATCTACAAGGACAGCGCCGGCGTCAAGGCGGGCTGGAAGCTCGCCACCGAGGCCGTCGACAAGAAGCTGACCCAGGGCCTGGCCCAGTTCAGCCCGCCGTGGCAGGCGGCCCTGCGCAAGGGCAGCATCGCCACCGTGGCCTGCCCCGCATGGATGGCGGCGCAGATCTCCACCTACGCTGGTGACGAGTTCAAGGGCAAGTGGGACATCGCTCGCACCCCGGGTCAGACTGCCGCGAACTGGGGTGGTTCGTTCCTCTCCGTGCCCGCGAAGGGCAAGCACGTCAAGGAGGCCGGTGAGCTCGTCAAGTGGCTGACCGCGCCGGAGCAGCAGGCGGCCGTCTTCAAGGCGGCCGGTCTCTTCCCGTCCAACAAGGGCGCCTACGAGCTCCCCGACGTGAAGAGCGCCAAGCTGGAGTACTTCAACAACGCCCCCATCGGTGAGATCTACGCCGACGAGGCCCAGGTCATCCCGGCGGCCGTGCTCGGCCCGAAGGACGGCGTCATCAAGGACACCATCTCCACCCAGATCAACAACATGGAGCAGCGCGGCACCAAGCCGGACGACGCCTGGAAGGCCGCGACCGAGGCCATCGACAAGGTGATCGGCTGATCTTCGCCGGTGCGGGCCTCCGGGACGCCTACCGGCGTCACGGTCGGCCCGCTCCGGTGCCGGTTCCCGCACCGGCACCGCGCACCGTCTCCGACACCCCACCGAACCCGACCAGAGGTCCGGCCCTGCCCCGTGGTGTCGGCACACACCTCAGGGAAGGACTCCCACCTGTGGCAACCACAACCCCCACCCGGGGTGCGCACGGCTCCCGGCCAGGCCGGCGCGCCCCCAAGCCCATGACCCCCGCACGTCAGGCGTGGCGCAGCCGGCTGTGGCGCTTCGACGACAAGGCATCGCCTTACGCGTACATCGCGCCCTTCTTTCTCGTCTTCGGAGCCTTCGGGCTCTACCCCCTCATCTACACCGGCTGGATAGCACTCCACAGGGTGGAGCTGACCAGCCTCGACCAGAGCCAATGGGTCGGCTGGCAGAACTTCGCCAACATCCTCCAGGACTCGGAGTTCTGGACCGCGGTCACCAACACCTTCGTCATCGGCGTCATATCCACCGTGCCGCAGCTGATGATCGCGCTGGGTCTGGCCCATCTGCTGAACTACAAACTGCGGGCCAGCACCTTCTGGCGCACCGTGATCCTGACGCCCTACGCCACCTCGGTCGCGTCGGCGGCCCTGGTCTTCGCCCTGGTGTTCCGGGCCGACGGCGGGCTGCTGAACTGGGTGCTGGGCTTCTTCGGCGCCGGCGAGACGAACTGGGCCAACGGCCACTGGTCGTCCAACATCGCCATCGCCATCATCGTCATCTGGCGCTGGACCGGCTACAACACGCTGATCTACCTGGCTGCGATGCAGGCGGTCCCGTCCGACCTCTACGAGGCGGCATCGCTCGACGGGGCCTCGCGCTGGCAGCAGTTCCGTAACGTGACGATCCCTTCGCTCCGGCCGACGATCCTCTTCACGATCGTCATCTCGACCATCGGGTCCATGCAGCTGTTCGGTGAGCCGCTGCTGCTCGAGGGCGGTCAGATCGGAGCTCAGGGCGGCACCGAGCACCAGTACGAGACCCTCAGCATCTACCTCTACAACTACGGCTGGAACCTCGGGCACCTCGGTCCGGCCGCCGCGGTCGCCTGGGCCATGCTCGTCCTGCTGCTGCTCATTGCCGCGATCAACTGGCTCATCGGGCGCTTCGTGCGCAAGACCGCGGCCTGACGGGGAGCGATTCGAATGACCACCACACACACCGTCACCGCGCCGGACCGCCGCCGTGTCTCCAAGACAGCCGGCAGCCACGACGAGTCCCCGCGCCGCAGCCGGTTCAAGCAGGGCGCGGGGCGCCAGCACCACGCGGGCCCCTTCGCCTACGTCGCCCTCGCCGTCGTCGGCCTCGGTTCGCTGTTCCCGCTGTACTGGACGCTCGTCGCCGCGTCCCGTACCCAGGACGAGGTGCTGGACACCACACCGCCGCTCCTGCCCGGCGGTAACCTCTTCAACAACCTCCGGGCCGCCTGGGAACAGGCCAGTCTGGGCAAGGCCATCGTCAACACCGTCATCGTGTCCAGCAGCATCACCCTGGCGACGCTGTTCTTCTGCACCCTGGCCGGCTACGCCTTCGCCAAGATGCGCTTCAAGGGGCGCGGGGCGCTGATGACGACGGTCATCGCGACGCTGACGATCCCCCCGCAGCTCAGCGTCGTACCGCTGTTCATCCTGATGTCCGACATCGGCTGGGGCGGTCAGCTGGAGTCGGTGATCTTCCCGACCCTGGTGAGTGCGTTCGGCGTGTTCTTCATGCGCCAGTATCTCCTGGAGGCGCTGCCGTACGAGCTCATCGAGGCGGGCAGGGTGGACGGGGCGAACAACCTCCGCATCGTGTGGAGCATCGTGCTCCCGGTGGCCCGCCCGGCCATGATGGTGCTCGGCATGCTCACCTTCGTCCAGTCCTGGAACGACTTCTTCTGGCCTTACCTCGCACTGAACCAGCAGAACCCGACGCTCCAGGTGGCCCTCGGTCAGCTGAGCGCGTCCTACGTGCCGGACCAGAGCATCGTCATGGCGGGCGCGCTGATCAGCACCCTGCCGCTGCTCGTCGTCTTCGTGATCTTCGGCAAGCAGATCGTCGGGGGAATCATGTCCGGCGCAGTCAAGGGCTGACCCCGCCCACCGAATCCTCCCGGTCCGACCCCGGCACCCGCTCCGCCCCGGCCCGACCCGGTCCGGCTGTCCCCGGTCCGGCCCCAGTCCGTCCCGTACGGCCCGTACCTGACCACGGGCCGTACGGGGCCGGGGCCCGTGCACCTACCGCCCAGTCCCTCCACCCATGGGAGCGCTCCCGCATGACTGCCGTACGACCCGACACCACCCCCAAGCAGGCTCCCGACACGCAGTTCCCCACGGGTTTCATCTGGGGTGCGGCGACCGCGTCCTACCAGGTCGAGGGTGCTGCCGCCGAGGACGGCCGCACGCCGTCCATCTGGGACACCTTCAGCCGCACCCCCGGCAAGGTCCGCAACGGCGACACCGGTGACATCGCCGCAGACCACTACCACCGCTACCGCGACGACGTCGCGCTCATGAAGCAGCTGGGGCTCAAGGCATACCGCTTCTCCGTCTCGTGGTCCCGGGTCCAGCCCACCGGCCGCGGCCCGGCCGTGGAGCGCGGCCTGGACTTCTACCGCAAGCTCGTCGACGAGCTGCTCGACGCCGGCATCATGCCCGTCGCCACGCTCTACCACTGGGACCTGCCCCAGGAGCTCGAGGACGCGGGCGGCTGGCCCGAGCGCGTGACCGCCGACCGGTTCGCCGACTACGCCGCCATCGTGTCCGGCGCCCTCGGTGACCGTGTCGGCATGTGGACCACCCTCAACGAGCCGTGGTGCTCGGCCTATCTCGGCTACGGCTCCGGGGTGCACGCTCCGGGCCGCACCGAGCCCGCGGCGGCGCTGCAGGCGGCCCATCACCTCAACCTCGCCCATGGCCGGGCGATCGAGGTCCTGCGCGACCGACTCCCCGCCGCCGCGCAGACCTCGGTCACCCTCAACCTCCACCAGGTCCGCCCGCTCACCGACAGCCCGGCCGACGTGGACGCGGCCCGCCGCATCGACGCCGTCGGCAACCGCGTGTTCACGGGCCCGATGCTGCACGGGGCCTACCCCGAGGACCTGATCGCGGACACCTCGCACCTGGTGGACTGGTCGAAGCTGGTCAAGGACGGCGACCTCGCCACCATCTCCCGTCCGGTCGACGCCCTCGGTATCAACTACTACACGCCGACGCTGGTCTCGGACCCGGTGGAGGGGGCCAGCTATGCGCGCAGCGACGCGCACGGCGCCAGCGCCCACTCCCCGTGGCCCGGTTCCGAGCGCATCGCCTTCCACCTCGCCGAGGGGAAGGAGCGCACCGCGATGGACTGGTCGATCGACCCCGACGGGCTCTACAACCTCCTGATGGACACCCACCGGGAGCACCCCGGGCTGCCCCTTATGGTCACCGAGAACGGCGCCGCCTTCGACGACTACGTCTCGCCCGAGGGCAAGGTCGAGGACCCGGAGCGCGTCGCCTACCTGCACGGCCACCTCGACGCCGTGCGGCGCGCGATCGCCGACGGAGCGGACGTCCGCGGCTACTTCCTGTGGTCCCTCATGGACAACTTCGAGTGGGCGTACGGCTATTCGAAGCGCTTCGGGGCCGTCTACGTGGACTACGCGTCCCAGCGGCGCATTCCCAAGGCCAGTGCCCACTGGTACTCCGATGTGATCCGCCGTCACGGACTGCCGGACGACGGCGGCACGGTCTGACCCTTCGGCCAGCACCTGAAGCGGGACCCGGCACGGCGCCGGGTCCCGCTTTCCCGTGCTCCGTCCTACGCGCCGAACGCACCGGCCCCGTACGCTTGGGAGCGCTCCCAAGAGTTGTGACGCCCCGGAGGGACCGCTCGGTCCGGACGAGTGTCAAGGGATCGGACAGCGGGACTTGGATTGGCCAACGCGCTGTGAGAAATTGACCGCGAACGGGAGGCAGCCATGGCGGCAGCGCGAGTACGGAGTGGCGGGCGGCCCACGCTCGAAGAGGTGGCGGCCCGGGCCGGCGTGGGGCGGGGCACGGCCTCCCGCGTCATCAACGGTTCGCCGCGGGTCAGCGCGCAGACCAGGGGGGCAGTCGAGGCCGCCGTCGCCGAGCTGGGATACGTGCCCAACCGCGCGGCCCGTGCGCTGGCGGGCAACCGGACGGACGCCATTGCCCTCGTGGTGCCCGAGTCCGAGACCCGGTTCTTCGCCGAGCCGTACTTCTCCGACATCGTGCGGGGCGTCGGTGCCGCCCTCGCCCACACGGAGATGCAGCTGCTGCTGACCCTCGCGGGCAACGACCGCGAGCGCCGCAGGCTGGCGCAGTACCTCACCGCGCACCGCGTCGACGGTGTGCTCCTGGTCTCCGTACACGCCGACGACCCGCTGCCCGACCTGCTGGAACAGCTTGGCATGCCCTCGGTGATCAGTGGCCGCAGGCACGCCGCGGAGACGCTGCCCTCGGTGGACTCCGACAACTTCGAGGGCGCCCGCGCCGCCGTCGACCACTTCATCTCGCGGGGCCGCCGCTCCATCGGCACGATCACCGGACGGCTCGACGTGTACGGCGCCCAGCGCCGCCTCGACGGCTACCGCAAGGCCGTCGCCGCGGCGGGCCTCGACCCCGACGAGCGGCTGATCGCCCCCGCAGACTTCAGCGAGGAGGGCGGCGCCCGCGCCATGCGCGAGCTGCTCGAACGCCGCCCGGACGTCGACGCGGTCTTCGCCGCCTCCGACGTGATGGCGGCAGGCGCCCGCCAGGTCCTGCGCGAGTCCGGCCGCCGCATCCCGGACGACGTGGCGCTGATCGGCTTCGACGACTCGGCTGTGGCCCGCCACATGGACCCCCCGCTGACGAGCGTCCGCCAGCCGATCGAGGAGATGGGCCGCACGATGACTCGCGTCCTGCTCCAGGAGATCGCCAACCGCACGGGGGGCGACGACACCCGCGAGCGCCCGCGGATCGTGCTCCCCACGGAGCTGGTGGTGCGGGAGTCGTCCTGAGGGGTGGCGGGCGGCAGATGCTGCACCGAGCAAAAACTTTCACAACTCCTCCATAAGTGGAGTAAGTGACCGCTAGAGTTCCCCGAGTACGAAGCGTGTTTGGCGTGCGCCTCGTGCGTCACGCGATGAGCTGCCGGGGCCGTGGGGCGGCCCGGCGGCGTTTTTTCATGGGGGGCCGCATGCAGAAGATGACCAAGGGTGCGAACGTCGGGCTGGCCGCGCTCAGCGAGAGTGTCAGCTCAGTGGTTATGAGCCTGGGCTGGAGCAGCCCGACCGGGGAGGGTGACGCCGACGTCTCGGTGCTCCTGCTCGACGAGAACGGCAAGGTCGGCAGCGACACCGACTTCTGTTTCTACAACAACCCGGTCGCGGGCAACGGCAGTGTGCAGCTGCTCGGGAAGACCCCGACCGCAGACGGCAACGAGGACCGCATCAGCTTCGATCTGGACGCGGTGCCGGCCGGGGTCGAACAGATCGTCGTGGCGGCGAGCCGCTACGGAGGGGCCCGGTTCGGGGACCTGAACGATCTCCACCTGACGCTCGCCGACAGTTCCGGCGACAGCCTGGTCCAGTTCTCCGTCGAGGATGCCGGAGCGGTGAGCGCCTTCATCTTCGGCGAGCTCTACCGGCGCGGTGGTGAATGGAAGTTCCGGGCCGTCGGTCAGGGGTACGAATCCGGCCTGGCCGGCCTGGCGACGGACTTCGGTGTGGATATCGACGACGATGCCGGGGGCGAGGAACAGGCGGAGGCCACCGGGACCGGTACCGAAGCAGAAGCGGACCGAGGGACCGAGTCCGAGGGCATTCCGGCGCAGAGATCGGCGGCGCCCGCCCTCGCGCCGGCCGCCGAAGCAGTCGTGGAGGAACCCGCGGCGGTGAAGCCCCGCACCCGGCCCCGCACGGCCAGGAAGAAGGTCACGCTTCCCCGGAGTGCGAAGAAGTCCCTTGCCGAGAACGAGTCCTGGCGGACCGCCCGGCTGTTTCCGCTCTCCGCGCTCAAGAACGACCGTGAGCGCGAGACGCGAGCCACCTCGGTCCTCCTGTCCGTCATGGCCCAGGTACCGGAGTTCGGCCGGCGTCTTACCGCCGGCTTCGGCGCGCCCGCCGGACGCATGGAGACGTTCACCGAAGTGTCCCTGCCGCACGGGGACTCACCCCGCCGCCCGGACGGAGTCATCCGCGTCGAGCGCGCGGGCAAGCTGTGGACCGCCCTTGTCGAGACGAAGACGAACGGCAACGCGCTCAAGCCGGACCAGGTGCAGGCCTACATGGACATCGCCGCCCGGCGCGGCTACGAGGCCGTCATCACCCTGTCCAACGACGTCGCCCTCGAAGGCAGCCCGCTCGTCGAGGTCAGGATCGACGGCCGCCGCAAGCACAAGGTCGCACTCTGGCACCTGTCCTGGGCCGAAGTGGCGCACCAGGCCCAGATGCTGATCCGCCACGAGGGCGTGGGCACGGCCGCCCACGCGTGGCTGCTGCAGGAACTGCTCCACTACCTCCAGCACGAGCACTCGGGCTGTCACGGATTCCAGAACATGGGGTCGTCGTGGGTGCCCGTCCGCAAAGGGATCGACGACGAGACCCTGTGCCAGGGCGATCCCCGCGCCACGGAGGTCATCGAGAACTGGGAGAGGCTGGTCCGGCAGGTCTGCCTGCGGCTCGGCGGTGAGCTGGGCCAGAAGGTGCTTCCCGTCCAGCGCGCCAAGCGGGGATCCGACCCCCGGGCACGCCGGGCCGATCTGGCCGATCAGCTCTGCGCCCACGGAAGGCTGCACGCCGAGCTTCGTATCGAAGGGTCCCCCGGGATCCTCGCGATGGCGGCGGACCTTCGCACCGGCAAGCTCCGTACCTCGATCGACGTCCCCGCAATCGAGCAGGGTTACCCGCTCAGCAGGGTGAAGCGGCTAATCCGCCAGCTCGACGCGGCCCCGGCGGACCTGCACATCGAGACGCTGGTCGAGGGGGACGGCGTGGGACCCCGGGGGACGCTGGAACGGCTGCGTCCCGAACCCGGTGATCTTCTCCCCAGGGACGGAGCCGAGATGGTGGGGTTCCGCCTCTCCCTGTTCAGGGGTATGGGCAACGGCCGCGGCAGTGCGGAAACGGGGTTCATCCGCAGTGTCGACGACGCCGTGGACCGGTTCCACGCCGGCGTGGTCGCGCCGCTGGAAGCCCGCGGACCCGCGCGTCGCACCGGCGGCGGTGAGCGGTGAGCGTCTGACCGTCGTCACCGGGGGTGTCCGGGCGAGGGTGGCCCTGCCTCGTCGGGGGGTGCGCGGCGGGGCCGTCACGTCGGATGCCCGGCAGGGCGCCCCCCAGCGCCACGAGGCTGTCCGTGCTGCGGCTCACGCGGCGTCCGGGGGAGAATCGGACCGCGATGTCGAGAACCTGCGACCGGCTCCGTCCCCGTGGTGAGAGCGACCACAAGAGGTCGCACCAGCGAGGAGAGACACGATGGCCAAGTACCTGCTGCTGAAGCACTACCGTGGCGCCCCGGCTCCGGCCAACGACGTACCGATGGACCGGTGGACGCCGGAGGAGATCTCGGCGCACATGCAGTACATGAACGACTTCGCAGCCCGGCTCGAGAAGACCGGCGAGTTCGTCGACGGTCAGGCGCTCGCCCCCGAAGGGGCTTGGGTCCGCTACGACGGTGAAGGACGCCCGCCGGTCACCGACGGCCCGTTCGCCGAGACCAAGGACCTCATCGCGGGCTGGATGGTGATCGACGTCGACGGCTACGACCGCGCCGTCGAGCTGGCCTGTGCGGCATCTTCTTGATGTGGCGGCGCAACCACGACTCATCAACTTTGTGGATGGCGGCGGCCTCCGCGTATCCGTGGAGTGAGATCGGTGGGTGCACTTCTTGAGTCCTGCCTCGACGACGTCAGTCGTCCTGCCACGGGAAGTGTCACTGGTTGCGCCGCGGTGACGTGGTGATCGAGACGGCCACTTCGTCCCTGCGGTGGTGTGCATGGTGGGAGGAGTAGTGTTCGAACCGCACGTTCCGTGAGCGGTTGGATACGGCTTCTCAGGACAAGTCGCCTGTAGGCATGGAGACATGGAGTGATGGGGCGTGGTCCCAGACAGGGAAGGCCAGCCCGCGGAGACGTACGGCAGACGGCCGGAAAGAAGGGGACCGATGGCCATACCTAAGCTGCTGTGGGAGGAGCCGGACGGGAACCTTGTGTTGGCTGCGGAGGCCGGTGATGTCGGGGCGATGAAGGCCGTCGGCAAACACCTTTACGAGTCCCGTAGCCCCCGGGACGCCGAGCGGTGGCTGCTCGGTGCTTCTGAAGCCGGGGATCCCGAGGCGATGTACCTCCTCAGCAGGATCTACTGGAACCAAGCCGTCAACAGGCACCCGAACGGTGAGGCCGATAAGGCCAGGTCGGCAGACTGGTGCAGACGCGCCGCGCAGGCGGGCTGGCCCGCCGCGGCGAGTGCGATGGGCACGATGAGTGGTATCAGCGCCGAGGAGCGAGAGTATTGGCTTCGGCGCACGGCGGAGGGCGGAGACCTGTGGGCGATGACCTCCCTGGCAGAGCTGGCCGAAAGGCAGGAGCGGCCCGACCACGCTGAGCACTGGTACCGGGTCGCCATCGACCACGGCATGTCCCACGTGCGTACCCAGTTGTCCCGCCTGCTGATGAGGCAGGGGCGGTTGGGTGAGGCGGAGCAGTGCGTGAGGCCACAGGCCGAGGCGGGCTCCGTGGCAGGCGCCGGGCAACTGGCCGACGTACTGCGGGAGCTCGGCCGGACGCAGGAAGCTGCAGCCTGGCGGGAAAGGTACGAGGTTCGGCGCGCCCGGGAATTTGAGGAGAGCAGCCGCCAGTTGCATGGTGCCGCACCGGAGCTCGCCACGGTCGCCGTCACCGCGCTGGTCACCACCGCGGTGGTGCCCTTCATCCAGGCACTCGTCTCCACGGCTGCCGAGGATGCATACGGGCACGCCAGGGGCCTTGTCCGCCAGATGTTGCGCCGGCGTGGGGAGCCGGCGCCGGCGAGCGAGCCCGTCGAGGAGCGCGCCGGTGAGGAGGAACCCGGCCTCCTCATCGCCGACGACCCGGAGGCAGGGATAACCCTCTTTCTGTGGTCGAACGCGTCGGACGAGGCACTGCGGGCCCTGTCGTCCCTCGACATGAGCGAGCTGACCACCCGCAGACCCGATCAGGGCCGGGTACGCCTTGTGTGGCATACCGGGGCCAGTAGGTGGCACATACGCGGGGAATAGGCCGCTGTGACGGTCCCGGACTCCTGTATTCCTGGCCGCAGCCGCGATGTTCCTTGAGGTGGCGGCGATCCAGGTGCTCCTGTTCACCGCGAGCCCGCGCGTCCAGTTCACCGCTGATCATGAGAAGGAGAACGGAGCGGTCACCGTCACGTCCAGCCACGGTGTCTTCGTGGAGTTCAGCCGTCAGGGCGGACTGGCCGAGGACGGAACGGCGTAGTGCCCCGGACACTCCACGTGCACGATCCCAGCTCCCACGTCGTACTTGAGCAGGCGCCGGCCGTCGAGACGGTCGACGTCGAGGAGCCGGTGGCCGGGTCCGGTCCGCTGCTGGGCGTCGAACGAGCTTGAACGCGTCGGCCTGCTCCACGTCCTCGAACCTTTCGGCTTCCCAGGTACCGCCACGCCCTTTCTGGAGCCAGCGGACCTGGAAACTCTCCGTCCGGTCCTTGCGGACTCGCTCCCTGATCGTTGCCATGGGGCGCACGCTAGTGCCCCTACCGGGCAAACATTGCCGGTCGCGGCACTAGGTCGAAAATCCGGCCGCGTCTGGCCGTGATTTGGCCGGCCCAGAGAACGAAGAAGCCCCTGACCTGCGTTTCCGCAGATCAGGGGCTTCCCCTTCAAGGGTGAGTAACGGGACTTGAACCCGCGACATCCTGGACCACAACCAGGTGCTCTGCCAGCTGAGCTATACCCACCATGTCGCCCGGTCCACTTCCTGACCGGCCGAGAAAAAGTGTACAGGGTCCGGGAGGGTGCTCGCGCCCGAGCTCCACGGGCGTGGTGCACGGGCCCCCGAGCGCCCGTGACCAGCGGGTCTCCTACTGCTGTCCGGCGGGCGGGGTGTGGCGTGCCGCGAGCTCCTTGGCACGGGCCGAGTCAGGGCCGGGCTGCGGGACGAACACCGCGTCCCGGTAGTAGCGCAGCTCCGTGATCGAGTCCCGGATGTCCGCCAGCGCCCGGTGGTTCCCGTTCTTGTCCGGACTGTTGAAATACGCCCTCGGGTACCAGCGGCGCGCCAGCTCCTTGACCGAGGACACATCGACGATCCGGTAGTGGAGGTAGCCCTCCAGTGACGGCATGTCCCGCGCGAGGAAACCGCGGTCGGTGCCGACCGAGTTCCCGCACAGCGGGGCCTTGCCGGGCTCCTTCACGTGCTCGCTGATGTACGCCAGCACCCGCTCCTCGGCGTCGGCCAGGGTCGTGCCCCCGGCCAGCTCCTCGAGGAGGCCCGAGGCGGTGTGCATCTGCCGCACCACCTCGGGCATGGTCTCCAGGGCCGCGTCCGGCGGGCGGATCACGATGTCCACCCCGTCGCCGAGCACGTTCAGTTCCGAGTCGGTGACCAGTGCGGCCACCTCGATGAGTGCGTCGTCCGTCAGCGAGAGCCCGGTCATCTCGCAGTCGATCCACACCATGCGATCGTTCATGAGCCCACCCTACGGGGCGCTGCGCTGCCCCGGCAGGGCCGGGCGGTCGGGAACGTACGCCTCGGGGCCCGGTCCGAAGCGCTCCACGCCGCCCCCGGGACCCGTCGAGGCGGTGACCGGGGACGGGCCGGGGGAAGCCGCGGCAGCGGCTCGCCGGCTCGATGCCGTGCCCTGGGCGGGCACGGACGTCTCGATCGCCGTGGTGACGCTCTCCAGCACCCCGCCCTGCGGACGGCGGGCCCGGTAGGCGGCCCGGTACGCGGCGGGGGAGGAGCCCAGCTGGCGGCGGAAGTGCCCGCGCAGCGCGACCGGCGAGCGGAAGCCGCAGCGTCCGGCGACCTCGTCGACCGAGTAGTCGGAGGTCTCCAGGAGCCGCTGCGCCTGCAGCACGCGCTGGGTGATGAGCCACTGGAGCGGTGCGCTGCCCGTGAGCGAACGGAACCTGCGGTCGAAGGTCCGGCGGCTCATGTAGGCACGCGCGGCCAGCGTCTCCACGTCGAACTGCTCGTGGAGGTGCTCCAGCGCCCAGGCCACGACCTCGGCGAGCGGGTCGGAGCCGATCTCTTCGGGTAAAGACCTGTCCAGGTAGCGCTCCTGGCCGCCACTGCGCCGCGGCGGTACGACGAGCCGGCGCGCGAGCGCTCCGGCGGCCTCGGTGCCGTGGTCGGTACGGACTATGTGGAGGCACAGATCGATACCGGCCGCGGTCCCGGCCGAGGTGAGCACGTCGCCGTCGTCGACGAACAGTTCACGCGGATCGACGTGCACCGACGGGTAGCGCTTGGCCAGCGTCGGTGCGTACATCCAGTGTGTGGTGGCCGGTCGGCCGTCCAGCAGGCCGGCCGCGGCGAGGACGAAGGCCCCCGTGCACAGTCCGACGATGCGGGCTCCCTCTTCATGGGCGCGGCGCAGCGCGTCCAGAGCCTCGGCGGGCGGCGGGGAGGTGATGGACCGCCAGGCGGGCACCACGACGGTGCCGGCCCTGCTGATCGCCTCCAGGCCGTACGGGGCGCTGAGCTCGAGCCCGCCGGTGGTGCGCAGCGGCCCTTCCTCGCCCCCGCAGACCAGCAGGCGGTAGCGCGGAACGCCCGCGTCCTGCCGGTCGATCCCGAAGACTGAGAGCGGAATGGAGCTCTCGAAGATAGGGCCGCCGCTGAACAGCAGTACGGCTACGACTTCCCGGCGTCGCCGCCCGGAAAGCTTCCGTGCCGCCTCCGTCGCGGAGGCGGAGTCCTGGCTCATGACGCTAAGCCCCCCTCGGTGTTCGCGTCTTCCTGGTCCCTACGGGCCTGTCGCTCCTGCACGTTTCCCCTCGGTCTTGCACGCGTCCCCAGCCTTCGACTCAAGATCGAATCTACTGCGTCCCGTGGTGCCGCCGTGACACGTTCCCCCACCGGCACTATGTCGACAAGGCAACTTGGCGCGAAGCGTTCGATCACGAAGCGTTTCACCCGCGGAGCCCGCTGGGAAGTGCGCCTCGCGATCATGGCCCGTCCCCATAGGGTCAAAGCGTACCGCGCGGTCTATTCCTGCCTGCTGGCACGTGGGTTGGGCAGCAATGACACCAAGAAAATTGGGTTCAGGTGAAGTTGGCTGAAAACCGACGGTCGCGTGCGCGTAATCCAGTCATGCGACCGGCGCACGCCCCTCGTTCCCGAGAGCCTCCGCGCGCCTCAGGAGCCCCTGCGGGCCATCCAGGCGCAGGTGTGAACGATGCGGAGTTACGCGATGGCTGGGTGTGACGGCCCGTGCGGCGGGGCCGGGTGGCGCATTCGGCCGCCTTGCACGGTTCCCCGCGAAAGCCGGCGGGCGGACCGGCCGAAAGGTGTCAGCCGCTGCCGCGAGCTGCATGTAGAACACAACCGGCATTGCCATACGAGGCCGTGTCCGGCATGCTCCCCCCATTGCCGCACGCGGGCCTCGCGAGGACTGGGCAGTGGAGGAGTGGCGCCGTACCCTTGGGGGTAGGGGCTTGGGAAGATGTTTCCCGGACACAGCTTCGACGCTCGCAGACCCACCTCCGAACCGCTCCCTCCTCACGAGGACTCTCTTCGCCGAGACACCGATGGCCGGTCACGAAATCCCTGAACCCGCAGACCGCAAGCAGGTAACCGACCCGGGGTCGGAGCCTCAGACGGTCGCAGAGTCGCGCCCTTCCTGCGATCCCGCCTTCCGGCATGGTGTCGTGGTCGGTTTCGACGGCTCCATGTCCAGCGAGCGCGCCCTCGCCTACGCCATCGGCATGGCCCACCGGCACAGCTCGGGGCTGATCATCGTCCACGTGGCGAACCGGCTCCCCACCACGGTCTGGGCCGGCTGCGAGCCGCCCGTGTTCGTCGACGTGCCCGACCACCGCACGGAGGTTCTCGGCCTGGAACTGGCCTGCGCCGACTACCTCGCCGAGGTGCCCTGGGTCCTCGTAGAGCGTGGCGGAGACATCTGCCACGAGCTCGAGGAGGTCGGCCGGGAGTATTCGGCCGACGCGATCGTCGTCGGTTCGACCCACGGGATCGTGGGCCGCATCTTCGGGTCCGTGGCGGGCCGTCTCGCGCGTCGGGCGCAGCGCCCGGTCATCGTCATCCCCTGAGTACCGAAAGGCCCCTGACGTGGCGTCAGGAGCCTTTCGCGACGCCTTCCCGGTACGGGCGGGCGGCGTCCGCTACTCGACGGTGACCGACTTCGCCAGGTTGCGCGGCTTGTCGATGTCACGGCCCATGGCAAGGGCCGTGTGGTAGGCGAGGAGCTGCAGCGGGATGCCCATCAGGATCGGGTCCAGCTCGTTCTCGTTCTTCGGGACGACGATGGTGTGGTCGGCCTTCTCCTGCTCGCGGTGGGCGACGGCGAGGATGCGCCCGCTGCGGGCCTTGATCTCCTCCAGCGCGGCGCGGTTCTTCTCCAGCAGGTCGTCGTCCGGGACGATGGCCACGGTGGGGAGCGCCGGCTCGATGAGTGCGAGCGGGCCGTGCTTCAGCTCCGAGGCCGGGTAGGCCTCGGCGTGGATGTAGGAGATCTCCTTGAGCTTCAGGGAGGCCTCCAGCGCGACGGGGTAGCCCCGGACACGGCCGATGAACATCATCGACTGCGCGCCCGCGTACTCCTCGGCCAGCTTCTTGATCTCGTCCTCGGACTCGAGGATCTGGCCGATCTGCTCCGGCAGCTTGCGCAGGCCCTCGATGATCCGCTTGCCGTCGGACACCGACAGGTCGCGGATGCGGCCCAGGTGCAGCGCGAGGAGGGCGAAGGCGACGACGGTGTTGGTGAAGCACTTGGTGGAGACGACGCAGACCTCGGGGCCGGCGTGGACGTACATGCCGCCGTCCGCCTCCCGGGCGATCGCCGAGCCGACGACGTTCACGACGCCCAGGACGCGGGCGCCCTTGCGCTTGAGCTCCTGCACGGCCGCCAGTACGTCGTAGGTCTCACCGGACTGGGAGACCGCGACGTACAGGGTGTCGGGGTCCACCACGGGGTTGCGGTAGCGGAACTCCGACGCGGGCTCGGCGTCGGCGGGGATGCGGGCCAGCTCCTCGATGAGGCCGGCGCCGATCAGGCCCGCGTGGTACGAGGTGCCGCAGCCCAGGATCTTGATCCGTCGGACGCCGCGGGCCTCGCGGGCGTCCAGGTTCAGCCCGCCCAGGTGCACGGTGGAGAAGCGGTCGTCGATGCGGCCGCGCAGCACGCGGTCCACGGCGTCGGCCTGCTCGGAGATCTCCTTGTGCATGTACGTGTCGTGGCCGCCCATGTCGTACGACTCGGCCTCCCACTCCACCGTGGTGGGCGTGGCCGTCGTGGTCGAGCCCTCGGTGGTGTACGTACGGAAGTCGTCGGCCTTGAGGGTGGCCATCTCGCCGTCGTCCAGGGTGACGATCTGGCGGGTGTGGGCGACCAGGGCCGCGACGTCGGAGGCGACGAACATCTCCTTCTCGCCGATGCCGAGCACGACCGGGGAGCCGTTGCGGGCCACGACGATGCGGTCGTTGAAGTCGGCGTGCAGGACGGCGATGCCGTACGTGCCCTCGACGGACTTCAGCGCCTCGCGGACCTTCTCCTCCAGCGTGAGCGCCTGCGAGCGGGAGATCAGGTGGACCAGCACCTCGGTGTCGGTCTCGGAGAGGAAGACGATCCCGTCGGCGACGAGCTTCGCACGGAGCTCGGAGGCGTTGTCGATGATGCCGTTGTGGACGACGGCGACCTTGTTCTCCGCGTCCAGGTGCGGGTGCGCGTTCTCGTCGCTCGGGGCGCCGTGGGTGGCCCAGCGGGTGTGGGCGATGCCGGTGGTGCCGGCGAACCGCTTGGGGACGCGGGACTCCAGCTCGCGGACCCGGCCCTTGGCCTTGACCGTCTTCAGGGTGCCGGCCTTGCCCGCCGCGGCCTTGCCCGTGATGACGATGCCCGCGGAGTCGTAGCCCCGGTACTCCAGCCGCTGCAGGCCTTCCAGCAGCAGCGGAGCCACGTCACGCTTCCCGATGTATCCGACGATCCCGCACATGGACTTCCTGCCCCTCTTCGACGTACAGAGTTCCGTGCCCGAACGCGCGTCCCGTTCAGCCGTAGACGATGCGGCGCAGCTGCCGGAGCGAGAGCTCCTGCGGTGCCACCGCGCGGTGCGGCAGCTCGGCCGCGATCCGCTCGAAGATCTCCGTGTTGACCAGGCCGCCCGACTGCAGTTCGCGGTGGCGGCGCCGGACGAAGGCCTCGGCCGTCTCGTCGAAGTACGCCAGCACGTCGAGGATCACCCTGGACGCCTCGCCACGCTGGAGCGCGGTGGAGCGTACGAGGTGGTCGACGAGGTCGTCATGCGTGGGGCGGCGTTCGAGCACCCGTCGATAGTGCGTGGATCGGGCTCGCTACGCAAGAAATCTGCCCGATATCGGGCAGGAATCTCATCGAGCGTGGTTAATTTGGCAGAAATGTCTTTTACGTACTCATCGGAAGGCCCGGATCCCACCCTCCGTGAAGGGCGGGACCCGGGGACGGTTCAGTACCCCGCGATCGGGTTCCGCAGGGTGCCGTTCAGCTGCAGGGCGCCGGCGGGGTCCGCGAGGTCCACCATCTGCCGGTTGTTCCGCAGCTGGAGCCGGTTCAGACAGGACAGCGCGAACTCCTCAGTGAACATGTCGTACCGCTCGAACTTGTCCGAGAGCCGCGGCACCGACTCCTGGTAGCCCCGTACACACGCCGCGACCGTCCGCCAGAAGGTCTCCTCCTCCAGGACCCCCTCGGTGGCAAGATCGGCGCCCAGGAAGCGCAGGAAGCAGTCGAAGACGTCGGTGAGCACCGAGAGCAGCTTCATGTCCTCGGGGACCTCGGCGCGTATCCGCTCGACCTGGGGCGGCAGCACCGCGTCCGGGTCCATGACCGCGATCTCCTCGGCGATGTCCTTGAACACCGTGCGCCGTACGACCCCGTCCTCGACGACCAGGATCACGTTCTCGCCGTGCGGCATGAACACCAGGTCGTAGGCGTAGAAGCTGTGCAGCACCGGCACCAGGTAGGCGTCCAGGTAGCGCCGCAGCCAGTCGGCGGGGTCCAGCCCCGACCCCGCGATCAGCGCGGCCGCCACCGAGCGGCCCGCACCGTCCTTGTGCAGCAGCGAAGCCATCGTCGCGAGCCGCTCACCCCCGGTCAGGGAGGGGACGGGGCTCTCCCGCCAGAGCGCGGCCAGCATCTTGAGGTACGGGGACCCCTTGGCGGTGGCCGCTTCGTAGGTCCGGTGCCGGTAGCCGACGGCGGCCCGCTCGCGGATGATCGAGAACCCGGCTCCGCGCAGCAGCCCGTCCCGCTCGATCAGCCCGGCCAGCCAGTCGTTGATCGCGGGCGTGGCCTCCATGTAAGCGGCCGACAGCCCCCGCATGAAGCCCATGTTCAGCACCGAAAGCGCCGTTTTGACGTAGTGCTTGGACGGGTGGCCGGCGTTGAAGAAGGTCCGGATCGACTGCTGGGCGAGGTAGGAGTCCCCGCCCTCGCCCAGGCAGACCAGGCGCTGCTGCGCGACCTCGCCGGCGAAGGTGACGGACAGCTTGTTCCACCACTGCCACGGGTGGACCGGGATCAGCAGGTAGTCGTCGAGGTCGAGGCCGAGCCCCTTCATCCGCGCCGCGAACCCGGCGAGGACCTCCTCGCCCAGTTCGTCCGCGATCAGACCGGAGTAGTCGAGCCCTGAGCCCGCGGTGAACGTGGCGTGATCACGTCGGGCGGCCAGCCAGACCAGGGTGATTCCGGCCGCGGCCTCCGGGGCATACGCACGATATTCGTCCACCCCGAAACCGAGCCGCCCGTTGTTGGCGACAAAACAGGGGTGCCCTTCGGTCATGCCCGTCTCGATGTCCTGGAAACCGGCCACGGCGAGCTGTGCCGACGCGGTCGGTTCCTTGGTCAGCTTGTACGCGGTTCCGGCCAGCGTGGAGGAGATCTCCTCCACGTACACCGGCAGGATCTCCGCCGACAGGCCCAGCGTGGACCGCAGCTCGACGAAGAACTCCAGTGCGTCCAGGGGCAGGTCCGTGCCGTGCCGCCGCCGGGTGACCGACGCGCCGTCGACCTGCCAGTGGTCCAGTGCGAAGCGCCGGGCGGAGAAGCGGTACTCGACCGCCCCGTCGTCGCTCCGCACCAGGTAGCGGTCGCCGCCCAGCGGCTCGGGCGTCAGCAGCCGCTCGTGGGAGAACTCGGCCAGGGCCTTGCGGATCAGCAGCCGACAGGCGACGGCCCAGTGCTCCGGGGTGAGATGGGCGACGCTGTCGGGGGCGGGGTGCTGGTTCATCGGCGGGCTCCGGTGGTCGCGGCCTCGAACTGTTCACGGGTGCAGGCGCTGAGCAGCGCGTCCTTCTCCGGCTTGGCGATCTCGCGGATCACCTCGAAGCCGACGGCCTTGTTCAGCGCGTGTACGGCGGTGTTGGTGACGTCCGGTTCGACGACCACCCTGCGCACGCCGGGGTCGGCGAAGAGCGTCTCCATGACGGTGCTGATCACGGCGAGGGTGTAGCCGTGCACCGGGGTCTCGGGCGGAGCCACCAGGAAGTGCATCCCGACATCGCCGGGCTCCGCCTCGTACAGCCCGGCGAGTTCGACCTCGGTGGGGTCGTAGCGCTCCATGAGGAAGGCCGGCTCCCCGTCGTGCAGCCCGATGAACGCGTCGTGGTGCGGGTGGGCGGCTATCGCCGCGTACTCCCGCTCGACGTCCTCCAGCCGCGCGTCGCCCATCATCCAGAACGCCGACCGGGGATGCGTCACCCAGCCGTGCACCACCTCGGCGTCCGAGCGGTGGCCGGGGCCGCCGGGGGAGATGTTCATCGGGCGGACGGTGAACGTCCCGGGCTGCTTCGTGGTGGTCATACGGTGAACTCCTGGAAGGCGACGGACTTCTCGACCGGGTAGTACTCGCGGCCGAGCAGCTCGCCGATGATGTACGCGTTGGGTAGGCGCCCATGCCCAGGTCCGGCGAGGTGACCGAGTGGGTGTGCACGCCGGCGTTCTGCAGGAAGATCCCGCGGCCGGTGGTGTCGATGCTGTAGTTGCGGGCCACGTCGAACCGGCCGCGGCCGTCGTAGCGGATGCGGTCGGCGACGGGATCCAGGAAGGCCGGCACGGCGTACCGGTAGCCGGTGGCGAGGATCAGGCCCTCGGTGGCGAGCTCGTAGTCCGCGCCCCGCTCCTCCTGGCGCAGGCCGAGCGTGTACGTCCCCGTGGACTCCTCGTAGGACGCCCTCTCCAGTGCGGAGTTGGTGAGCAGCCGGGTGGGCGCGGGGCCCGGCAGGCTCTTCTGGTAGAGGAGGTCGAAGATCGCGTCGATCAGCTCGCCGTCGATTCCCTTGAAGAGACCCTTCTGGCCGGACTCCAGGCGGTAGCGGGTGTCCTCGGGCAGGGCGTGGAAGTAGTCGACGTAGTCGGGCGAGGTCATTTCGAGCGTGAGTTTGGTGTACTCCAGCGGGAAGAACCGCGGGGAGCGCGTCACCCAGTTCAGCCGGTAGCCGTGCACGTCGATCTCGGAGAGCAGGTCGTAGTAGATCTCCGCCGCGCTCTGCCCGCTGCCCACCAGGGTGATGGACTTCTTGGCCTGGAGGGCGGCCTTCTCGTGCAGGTAGCGGGAGTTGTGCAGGAAGTCCCCGCCCAGGCCCTCGCACGCCGCCGGGATGTGCGGCGGAGTACCGGTGCCCAGGACGAGGTGACGGGTGCGGAAGGCGCTGTCCGCCGTGCGGACGGTGTAGAGGCCGTCGCCCTCGTCATGGGTAACCGACTGAACGGTTTGGTTGAACCTGATACTGCTCAGCCGGGCGGCGGCCCACCGGCAGTAGTCGTCGTACTCGGTGCGCAGCGGGTAGAAGTTCTCCCGGATGTAGAACGAGTAGAGCCTGCCGCGCTCCTTCAGGTACTGCAGGAAGGAGTACGGAGACGTCGGGTCGGCCATCGTCACCAGGTCCGACATGAACGGCGTCTGGAGGTGGGCGCCTTCGAGGAACATCCCCGAGTGCCACTCGAAGTCCGGCTTGGACTCCAGGAACACCCCGTTCAGTTCACCGACCGGCTCGGTGAGGCAGGCGAGTCCGAGGTTGAAGGGACCGAGCCCGATCCCGACGAAGTCGTACGGAGCGGCGGAGAGGTCAGGCAGCGCGGTCAAGGGACCCTCCCAGGTACTCCTCGGCGTGGCCGGCGATCAGATCGAGGACGGCGGTGATGTCGGCCGCGGTGGTCCCCGGGTTGAGCAGGGTGAACTTCAGGTACTGGCGGTCGCCGACCTTCGTCCCGGCGACCACGGCCTCGCCCGAGGCGAAGAGCGCCTTGCGGGCGTGGAGGTTGGCCCGGTCGACGTCGGCGGCAGCCGTGACGTGCGCGGGGACGTAGCGGAACACCAGGGTGGACAGCTGCGGCTCCACCACGACGTCGTAGCGCGGGTCGGCGGCCAGCAGGCGCCAGCCCTCCCCGGCGAGTTCGCAGACCTCGTCGAAGAGTTCCCCGACACCGTCCGCCCCCATGGTGCGCAGCGTCATCCACAGCTTGAGCGCGTCGAACCTGCGCGTGGTCTGCAGCGACTTGTCCACCTGGTTGGGGATGCGCTCCTCGACGGTCCGTTCCGGGTTGAGGTACTCCGCGTGATAGGTCACGTGACGCAGGGTCGCTCCGTCCCTGACCAGCACGGCCGAGGAACTCACGGGCTGGAAGAAGGACTTGTGGTAGTCGACGGTGACCGAGTCGGCGCGCTCGATGCCGTCGAGCAGTGCGCGCCGGGTTCGCGAGGCGAGCAGCCCGCAGCCGTAGGCGGCGTCGACGTGCATCCAGGCGGAGTACCGCTCGCAGAGTGCGGCGATCCGGGGCATCGGATCGATGGAGCCGAAGTCGGTGGTGCCCGCCGTGGCGACGACCGCCATCGGTACGGCGCCGTCCGCCACACACCGTTCGAGGGCCGCCTCCAGGGCGTCGGTCCGCATGCGCTGCCCGCGTCGACGGGAACGGACACCACGGAGTCCGGTCCCAGGCCGAGGAGCGCGGCCGACTTCTGGATGCTGAAGTGGCTGCACTCGGAGGTGAGGATCCGTGGCCGGGCGAACCGTCCCGGGCGGACCTTGGCCTCTTCCCTGGCCAGCAGGAGCGCCTGCAGGTTGGACTGTGTGCCGCCGCTGGTGAAGACGCCGTCCGCCGCCGGACCGAGGCCGATACGGCCGGCCGTCCAGTCGACCAGCCGACGCTCGATCAGCGTGCCGCCCGCGCTCTGGTCCCAGGTGTCCAGCGAGGAGTTGACGGCGGAGAGGACGGCCTCGCCGACGACCGCGGGTATGACCACGGGGCAGTTGAGGTGGGCGAGGTAGCGGGGGTGGTGGAACCAGACGGCGTCGCGGAGGTAGACCTCGCCGAGCTCCTCCAGGGCCGCTGCCGTGTCACCGAGCGGCCGGTCGAGGTCGACGGCCTCGACGGTGGGCGTGAGCGCGTCGACGCTCACTCCGGTGAAGGGCCTCCGGACGGAGGCGAGTTCGGCTGCGACCCGGTCCACCCCCGCCGTGACGGAGCGACGGTAGTCCTCCGCGGTCGTGTGGTTGAGCAGGTGGGAACGCATGGTGGGGCCTCCCGGTTTGGGCGTCGCAGCGGCCCGCCGGGCGGAGAAGAGGGCGAGGGCGCGGGCGCGACAAATTAATTAGGTAAGCCTAACCTAATAAGTGCCGCGCCGTCGCCCTCCTGGGGAACCGTCACAAGGACCTCTTGAGGCGCGTGGGGGCGTCACTTGGAGACCCGCGCCGCTTCTCCCGTGTGAGGCGGGGGGCCTGGAAGCGCGACGGCCCGGCCCGAAGTGGATCCGGGCCGGGCCGTCGTGTCGGTACCGGGGGTGTCAGGCGACCTTCTTGGCCTTCTCGATCGCCTCGGCGAGGACGTCGAGGATCGGGGTGCACTTGTCGTACGAGTAGATGGGCTCCGTCGTACGGGGGACGACCTGCCCTGCCTTCACGGCGGGGAGCCGGGCCCAGGTCGGCTTGGAGGTCAGCGCGTCGGGCTGGAGGGCCGAGGAGCGGTTGTCCATCATGATGATGTCCGCGTCGTACTTGTCGACGTTCTCCCAGCTGAGCTCCTCGAAGAAGCCGGCCTTGTTGACCTTCGGCTCGACGAACTTCACGCCGAGCTCCTGGAAGTACAGGGTGTCGGCGGACGTCTTGGCGAGCGAGACGTAGAACAGGTCCTGGCCGGCCGAGCCGACCAGCACCTTGATGTTCGGCCGGGACTTTGCGGCGGCGCGCAGCCGGGCGGCCGCCTTCTCGAAGGCCGCCTTGGCGTCGGTGACCTTCTTGGCCTTCACGTCCGCGCCGAGGGACGCCGCGAGGTCCTCGTGGCGCTGGATCGCCTTGGGGACCGTCGTCTGCGCGGCCCACAGTGCGACGCTGGGGGCCAGCTCGAGGATCTTGTCCTTGGACTCGTCCGGCACGTACCAGAGGGCGTCCTTCTCCCACATGGCGGTGACGAGGAGCTCGGGCGCGAGGCCCGCGTACTTCTCGACGTTGAACTCGCCCCAGACGTTGCCCAGCACCTCGACCTTGCTGATGTCGAGGTCGCCCGCCTGCACGTCGGCCTTGCCGTCTGAGGTCTTCGTCGGGCCGAAGACGCCCTTCACCTCGATGCCGTAGTCGTGGAGCGCGGCGGCGACTCCGACGAACGCGACTATGTTCTTCGGCGTCGACTTCGCCTCGGCGCTCCGGCCGCGGTCGTCCTTGAAGGACCAGGGGCCGGATTTCTCCGCGCCGGGACCCGGGCCGGAGCCCTTCGTGTCACTGTCCCCGCAGGCGGTGAGGGCGACGCCGAGGCCTACGGCACCACCGGCGGCCAGCAGGCCGCGGCGGGAGAGTGGACTGGTCCGGAGGTTGGGCATGAGTGGGTCCGCTTTCGTACGCGCCGAGGGCGCCCGCTGACGATTAAAAGGAAGGTTAGCCTAACCTCACACGCCGGACGTGGCCGGGGCACGCGGAAGCCGCCCTCCCGTCGTGCGGAAGGGCGGCTCGCAGTCGCCGGTGTGCCCGTGAGGCCCGTCGGTCAGGCGCCCATGCCCAACTCCCGGGCGATCAGCATCCGCTGGACCTCGCTCGTGCCCTCCCCGATCTCCAGGATCTTGGAGTCGCGCCACATCCGGGCCACCGGGTACTCGTTCATGAAGCCGTAGCCGCCGTGGATCTGCGTCGCCTCGCGGGCGTTGTCCACCGCGACGGTCGAGGAGTACAGCTTCGCGATCGCCGCCTCCTTCTTGAACGGCTCGCCCGCCAGCAGCCGCGAGGCCGCGTCCCGCCAGCCGATCCGGGCCATGTGCGCCCGCATCTCCATGTCGGCGATCTTGAACTGGATGGCCTGATTGGCGCCGATCGGCTTCCCGAAGGCGTGCCGCTCCTTCGCGTACTTCACCGACTCGTCCACACAGCCCTGGGCGAGGCCCGTCGACAGCGCCGAGATGGCGATACGGCCCTCGTCCAGGATCCGCAGGAACTGGGCGTACCCGCGGCCCTCCTCGCCCAGCAGGTTCGCCGACGGCACGCGCACGTCGGAGAACGACAGTTCACGCGTGTCCGAGGCGTTCCACCCGACCTTGGAGTACGGGGCGGCGACCGTGAAACCGGGGGTGCCGGACGGCACGATGATCGAGGAGATGAGCGGGGCGCCGTTCTCCTTGCGGCCGGTGACCGCCGTCACCGTCACCAGTTCGGTGATGTCCGTACCGGAGTTGGTGATGAAGCACTTGGAACCGTTGATGACCCATTCGCCGGCGGCCTCGTCCAGCACGGCGGTCGTGCGCGTGCCGCCCGCGTCCGAACCGCAGTCCGGCTCCGTCAGCCCGAACGCGCCGAGCGCCTCGCCCGAGCAGAGCCTCGGCAGCCACCGCTGCTTCTGCTCCTCGGTGCCGAAGCGGTAGACGGGCATGGCGCCCAGCGACACCCCCGCTTCCAGCGTGATGGCCACGGAGGAGTCGACGCGGGCCAGCTCCTCCAGGGCGATCCCGAGGGCGAGGTAGTCGCCGCCCATGCCGCCGTACTCCTCGGGGAACGGCAGGCCGAAGAGGCCCATGCGGCCCATCTCGCGCACGATCTCGTAAGGGAACTCGTGGCGCTCGTAGAAGTCGCCGATCTTCGGGGCGATCACATCGTGTGCGAACTCCTCGACGGTACGGCGGAGTTCCTCGTGCTCGGCGGTCAGCCGGTGGTCAAGGGACATGGGGTGCTTCACTCCTTGTGGGACAGCGCGCGGACAGTACGGGACGGGCTCGGGCGGCCCAGTTGTTCGGCCATCCACACGCTTGTGGCGGTGAGTGCGCCGAGATCGACTCCGGTGTCCACACCGAGGCCGTCGAGCATCCACACGAGGTCCTCGGTGGCGAGGTTTCCGGTCGCGCTCTTCGCGTAGGGGCAGCCGCCCAGGCCGCCCGCCGAAGCGTCGACGGTGGTCACCCCGTGCTGGAGCGCGGCCAGGGTGTTGGACAGGGCCTGGCCGTAGGTGTCGTGGAAGTGCACCCCGATGGTGGCGGTCGGAACCCCCGCCTCGTTCAACGCCGAGAGCAGGGCCACCACATGACCCGGGGTGGCGACGCCGATCGTGTCGCCGAGGGAGAGCTCGTCGCAGCCGAGGTCCATGAGGGCCTTCGCGACCCGGACGACCTGTCCGACGGGTACGGCGCCCTCCCACGGGTCGCCGAAGCACATCGACAGGTAGCCGCGCACATGCCCGCCCGCCTCCCGCGCCCGGGCGACGACGGGCGCGAACATGGCGAGCGACTCGTCCACCGTGCGGTTCAGGTTGCGTGCGGCGAACGTCTCCGTCGCCGAACCGAACACGGCGACCCGGCGGGCGCCGAGAGCGAGCGCACGGTCCAGACCACGCTCGTTCGGGACGAGGACGGGCAGCGCCGCGCCGACATCGCCGAGCAGCGGGAACAGCTGCTCCGCGTCGGCGAGCTGGGGGACCCACTTCGGGTGGACGAAGCTGGTGGCCTCGATCGTGGACAGCCCGGCCGCCGCGAGCCTGTGGACGAACTCCGCCTTCACCTCGGTCGGTACGACGGACTTCTCGTTCTGCAGGCCGTCCCGCGCGCCCACCTCGTGGATGCGGACCCGGGCCGGCAGCCCGGGGGCCGGCACCGTCATGGGAAGTCCGATGCCGGTCACGACTCCTCCTTCGGGGCCACCACGGCCAGGATCTGGTCCATGGCGACGGTCGCTCCCGCGACGACGTCCAGCTCGGTGACGGTCCCGGCGTGCGGCGCGGAGATGACGTGTTCCATCTTCATCGCCTCCACGACCAGCAGGCTCTGTCCGGCGGCGACCTCGTCGCCGACGGACACCTTCACCACCGTGACCGTCCCGGGCATGGGCGCGGCCAGCGTGTCCGCGCCGGAGCGGGCGGCGCCGCTCAGGGATGCCTCGACCGGGTCGTGGTCCTGGACGTGCCAGGTGTCCCCGTCCCGGCCGAGCCAGATCCCGTCGGGTGACGAGGCCCGGCTGAACACGTGCGTCAGCCCGTCGACCTCGACGACGGCGCGATGGCCGGACCGCTCGACGAGCCGGGCCCGCGCCGAGGGGACCGGCGGGGGGACCGGGCCGCACGTGTCCACCCTGCCCTCGCGGTCACCCGTGTGGCCGAACGTGAGGCCGGCGGTGCCTCCCACCCCCCTACGCAGGCCCACCCGTACCGGCTCGTGGCCCGGGACCCGGAAGTGGTGGAAGGTTTCGGCGGGGGTGCCGCCCAGCCGCCAGCCGCTCGGCACCGAGAAGGGGTCCACCCAGCCGGCGGCCGAAGGCGCCGGAGCCTGCCGCAGCAGGGCCGCCGCCGCGTACACCTCCTCCGGCACGCCGTCCGGCACGAGGCCGTCCGCCTCACGCTCCACGAGCCCCGTGTCCAGCTCTCCCGCGACGACCGCAGGGTGGGCAAGGAGCCTTCGCAGGAAGCCGGCGTTCGTCGGGACGCCGAGCACCACGGTGTCCGCCAGTGCGGCGCGCAGCCTGCGCAGGGCGGTGGCCCGGTCGGGGCCGTACGCGATGACCTTGGAGAGCATCGGGTCGTAGGTACTGCCGACCGGGACGCCCTCGCTGAGTCCCGAGTCGGTGCGCGTCCCGTCGCCCTGCGGCTCGTGCAGCGCCAGCACGGTGCCGCCGGACGGCAGGAAGCCGCGCGCCGGGTCCTCCGCGCAGACCCGGGCCTCGACGGCGTGCCCGGTGAGGGTGATGTCGTCCTGGGCGTATGGAAGGGGCTGGCCCGCGGCCACCCGCAGCTGCCACTCCACCAGGTCGAGGCCGGTGATCAGCTCGGTGACCGGGTGCTCGACCTGGAGACGGGTGTTCATCTCCATGAAGTAGTACGAGGCCGGGTCGTTGCCCGGGACGATGAACTCCACCGTGCCCGCGCCGACGTACCCGCAGGAACGGGCCGCCTGCACGGCCGCCTCGCCCATCGCCGCCCGGGTCTTCTCGTCCAGCAGGACGGAGGGGGCCTCCTCGATGATCTTCTGGTGACGCCGCTGGAGCGAGCACTCGCGCTCGCCGAGGTGGACCACGTTGCCGTGGCCGTCGGCCAGGACCTGGATCTCGATGTGGCGCGGCCGGTCGATCCACCGTTCCACCAGCAGCGTGTCGTCACCGAACGAGGCCCGCGCCTCGCGCCGGGCGGCCGCGATCTCGTCCGCCAGCAGCGGCTCCTCGCGCACCAGCCGCATGCCCTTGCCGCCGCCGCCCGCGGACGGCTTCAGCAGGACGGGCATGCCGATCTCCCGTGCGGCCTGCGCCAGTTGCCCGTCGGTGAGTCCGCTCCCGGACGACCCGGGGACCACCGGAACGCCTGCCGCCGCGACCGTCTCCTTGGCGCGGATCTTGTCGCCCATCAGCGAGATCGCCGAGGCGGGCGGGCCGATGAAGACGAGCCCGGCCTCCGCGCACGCGCGGGCGAAGGCGGCGTTCTCGGCGAGGAAGCCGTAACCCGGATGGACGGCCTCGGCGCCCGTGCGGCGGGCGGCGTCCAGCAGCCGCTCCACCGACAGATAGCTCTCGGCCGCGGGTGCGGGGCCGATCCGCACCGCCGTGTCGGCCTCCCGTACATGACGGGCGTCCGCATCGGCGTCGCTGAAGACGGCGACCGACCGTACGCCGAGGTCGCGCAGGGTCCGGATGACCCGGACCGCGATCTCGCCACGGTTGGCGACCAGAACAGTGCTGAACATGGAAGTCCTCACATCACATCCGGAAGACGCCGAAACTGGGCTCGCCCAGCGGGGCGTTGGCACACGCGGTCAGGGCGAGACCCAGCACCTGCCGCGTCTCCGTCGGGTCGATGACACCGTCGTCCCAGAGGCGGGCCGTGGCGTAGTAGGCATTGCCCTGCTGCTCGTACTGCGCGCGGACCGGATCCTTGAAGGCCTCCTCGTCCTCGGCGGCCCACTCCTCGCCGCGCCCCTCGATCTGGTCCCGCTTGACGGTGGCCAGCACGGAGGCGGCCTGCTCGCCGCCCATCACCGAGATCTTGGCGTTGGGCCACATCCACAGGAAGCGCGGCGAATAGGCCCGGCCGCACATGGAGTAGTTGCCGGCGCCGTAGGACCCGCCGACGACGACGGTCAGCTTCGGGACCCGGGTGCACGCCACGGCCGTGACCATCTTGGCGCCGTGCTTGGCGATGCCGCCGGCCTCGTAGTCCTTGCCGACCATGAAGCCGGAGATGTTCTGCAGGAACACCAGCGGGATGCCGCGCTGGTCGCACAGCTCGATGAAGTGGGCGCCCTTCTGGGCGGACTCCGCGAACAGGATGCCGTTGTTCGCGACGATGCCGACGGGGTGGCCGTGGATCCTGGCGAAACCGGTGATCAGCGTCTGGCCGTACTCCGCCTTGAACTCGGCGAAGCGCGAACCGTCCACGACCCGGGCGATCACCTCGCGGACGTCGTAGGGCGTACGTGAGTCGACCGGCACCGCGCCGTACAGCCCGGCCGGATCGGCCTTGGGCTCCTCGGCGGGCTCCACGGACCAGGGGAGCGGCCCGCGGTCCGGGAGTGTCGCGACGATGTTCCGCACGATGCGCAGCGCGTGCGCGTCGTCCTCGGCGAGGTGGTCGGTGACCCCGGACGTGCGGGAGTGCACCTCGCCGCCGCCCAGCTCCTCCGCCGTCACGACCTCGCCGGTGGCGGCCTTCACGAGCGGCGGGCCGCCCAGGAAGATCGTGCCCTGGTTCCGGACGATGACGGCCTCGTCGCTCATGGCGGGCACATAGGCGCCGCCCGCCGTGCAGGAACCGAGGACCGCCGCGATCTGGGGGATGCCGGCGCCCGACATCCGCGCCTGGTTGTAGAAGATGCGCCCGAAGTGGTCCCGGTCGGGGAACACCTCGTCCTGCATCGGCAGGAACGCCCCGCCGGAGTCCACGAGGTACAGGCACGGCAGCCGGTTGTCGAGGGCCACCTCCTGCGCGCGGAGGTGCTTCTTCACCGTCATCGGGTAGTACGTGCCGCCCTTGACGGTCGCGTCGTTGGCGACGATCACGCACTCGCGGCCGCTGACCCGTCCGATTCCGGCGATCACACCGGCCGCCGGCGCGGCGCCTCCGTAGAGCCCCTCGGCCGCCAGCGGGGCCAGCTCCAGGAAGGGCGAGCCCGGGTCGAGCAGCGCGTCCACGCGCTCCCGGGGGAGCAGCTTGCCGCGCGCCACATGCCGCGCGCGTGCCTTCTCACCCCCGCCGAGCCGTGCCGTGGCGAGCCGCGTGCGCAGCTCCTCGGCGAGTGCGTGATGCGCCGCCTCGTTGGCCTGCCAGGCCTCCGAGGCGGGATCGGCCGCACTCACCAGGACCGGTGCCTGCTGCATCCTGTCGAGCCCCCTTGCCCGTACCGCAGTAGTCGGATGAGAGTTAATGAGCGTTAACGCATTGCGCTCAGGTTAACGAGCGCTAACCCGCCTGTCTAGAATGAATTCTCATGAGCACCCATGCCGCCGCCCGAGTCGCGGCTCCCACCCGCCGCGAGCAGATCCTCCGGGAGGCCGCCCGCCTCTTCGCGGAGCGCGGTTTCCACGGTGTCGGAGTCGACGAGATAGGGGCGGCCGTCGGCATCAGCGGGCCCGGCCTCTACCGGCACTTCCCGGGCAAGGACGCCATGCTCGCCGAGCTGCTCGTCGGGATCAGCGAGCGCCTGCTGGCGGGCGGCAGGCTGCGCGTCACCGAGGACGGCGCCTCCCGGGGCGGTTCGCCCGAGGCGCTGCTGGACGCCCTCATCGAGGGCCACATCGACTTCGCGCTGGACGACCGTCCCCTGATCACGCTCCACGACCGCGAGCTGGACAGGCTGCGTGACACCGACCGCAAGCGCGTGCGCCAGCTCCAGCGGCAGTACGTCGAGGTCTGGGTCGAGGTCGTACGCGCCCTCTATCCCGGGCTCCCGGAGGGGGAGGCCCGGGTCACCGTCCACGCCGTGTTCGGCCTGCTGAACTCCACGCCCCACCTCACCCGGCCCGAGGCCCTTCCGGACCGTGAGGCGACGGCCGCGCTCCTGCACCGGCTCGCGCGCGGCGCGTTCGCGGCGGCTGCCGTATCGGGCTGAGGCCCGTCTGCCCGGGCCGGCGCCGGCCTCCCGGCCCGCGGCGGCGTGAGGACCGGTCCGGCCCCGGCGCGACCTAGGGGCCCGTCGGATCCCGCGGTGCGGGACGCCCGGCACGCGGTACGCCCCTGACGGCACAATGGGTGCATGCCGATACCCAGCCGCGCCGCCCTCGTCGAGCACCTCGTCCGCACGCGTATCGCGGGCGATGTCGCCACCCCCCGGGACAACAACCTCTCCCACTACCGCCAGCTCGCCAACGGCAACCGCCATTTCTGGCTGGGGCTCGAGCTCGGCGACCGGTGGACCGACGAGCAGGACGTGCTGGCCGTGATGGCCGAGCGGTGCGGTGTCGTCGACGACCCGGAGCACCGGCAGGGGCAGGACACCATCGACCCGGAACTGACGGTCGACGCCCTGGACCGGATGGCGGCCCGGCTGCGGAAGGCCGCGGCCGACGGGGAGCGGGTCCTGTTCGCGACCGGCCACCCCGGCGGGCTGCTCGACGTCCACCGTCAGACCGCGAACGCGCTGCGGGCCGCCGGATGCGAGATCGTCAGGATTCCCGGAGGCCTGATGGCCGACGAGGGCATGGTCTTCCAGTTCGCCGACGTCGCCGTGCTGGAGCGCGGGGCCACCCTCTGGCACACGCACTCCCCGGTCCCCATGGCCACGATCCTGGACGCCCTGGAACGGGAGGGCCGGCCCATGCCCGACCTGGTCGTGGCCGACCACGGCTGGGCCGGGTGCGCGGGACAGCGCGGGATCGACTCGATCGGCTACGCGGACTGCAACGACCCCGCGCTCTTCCTGGGGGAGGCGGAGGGCACCCTCCAGGTCACCGTCCCGCTCGACGACCACGTCGCCGACCCGCGGTTCTACGACCCGATGACCGACTACCTCCTGGACGCCGCCGGACTGCTCCCCGCCGACGCGTGACGAGCCGTGAGCCCCGGTGCGCTGGGGCTCAGGCCCTCGTCGACCGGGCGTAGCGCCCCGCCAGCTCCTCCAGGTGGTGGACCAGCTCGGGCGGCCCGGTCACGGTGAAGTCGAAGCCCAGCATGCCCAGGTGGACGCCGAGCGAGTCCAGGGAGTCGGCGCCGGTGTCCAGGACGCAGGTGTCCGCGTCGACGGGCTCGACCGTTCCCACCGCCGGGTTGATCCGCTCCAGCACCGCCTGGGCCGGGGCGTGGACCGTCACCCGGGCGCGGTGGCGCCATGCCGCCGCAGACGCCTTGCCCGCGACGTACGCCGCAGCGTCGCCCTCCGGGTCCAGGCGGGGCGCGAAGCGCGGACCGGCCGGCAGCAGGGGTGTGAGCCGGTCCACGCGGAAGGTGCGCCAGTCCTCGCGGTCCACGTCCCACGCGACCAGGTACCACCGGCGGCCCCAGTTCACGACGCGCTGGGGCTCCACCAGGCGGCGCGCCGTCGCGCCCGCGTGGTCCCGGTACTCCATGCGCAGGCGCTCGTGGTCACGGCAGGCGGCCGTCAGTGTCATCAGCAGCTCCGTGTCGGTGTGCGGAGCGGGCCGGTCCGCCGGGACCGGGACGGCGTACTGCTGGAGGGCGCGGACCCGGCGGCGCAGCCGTGAGGGCAGGACCTGCTCCAGTTTGGCCAGGGCCCTGCCCGCCGTCTCCTCCGTACCGGCCAGGGCGCTCCCGGAGACGTTGCGCAGGGCCACCGCGACCGCGACCGCCTCGTCGTCCTCCAGGAGGAGCGGAGGCATCGCGCTGCCCGCCGCGAGCCGGTAGCCGCCCGTCGCTCCGCGCGAGGCGTCCACCGGGTAGCCGAGGGTGCGGAGCCGCTCGATGTCGTTGCGCACGGTCCGGCCGCTCACCCCGAGGCGCTCGGCGAGTTCCGTGCCGGGCCATTCGCGGGGGGTCTGGAGCAGCGAGAGCAGCCGCAGGAGGCGCGCGGAGGTTTCGAGCATCGGGATGCGGCCGCCTGTCTCTTTAGGAATGAACCGTGCCTATATGGATCTTAGAATTCCACTCATGGAGAACAGCAGCAACATCGCAGCTCAGCCTGTCCGTTCCTTCCGCGTGGACATCCCGCAGGCGGACGTCGAAGACCTGCGCGACCGTCTTGCCCGCACCCGCTGGAACACCGGTGTGCAGGGGGTCGGGGACTGGTCGCGAGGGGTGCCCGCCGACTACCTGAAGGAGCTCGCCACGTACTGGGCGGACGGCTTCGACTGGCGCAAGGCGGAGGCACGGCTGAACGACTTCCCCCAGTACGTCACCGAGATCGACGGCCAGGACATCCACTTCGCGCACGTCCGCTCGGACCGTCCCGACGCCACCCCGCTGCTCCTGATCCACGACTGGCCCGGATCGTTCGTCCAGTTCGTCGACGTCATCGAACCGCTCTCGCGCGACTTCCACGTCGTGGTCACCTCCACCCCCGGCGTGGGATTCTCCGGTCCCCTCACCTCGCCCGGCTGGAACACCGGCAGGATCGCGCGGGCGTTCACCGAACTGATGGAGCGTCTCGGCTACGACCGCTACGGCGTCCAGGGCAACGGCGGCGGTGCCTGGACCGCGGGCGAGATGGGCCGGATCGCGCCCGACCGCGTCATCGGCATCCACGTGAACGGCCTGGTCACCTTCCCCTCGGAGGATCCCGCGGACTTCGCCGGACTGACGGAGTCCGAGCAGGCCCGGCTGGAGCGGCTCCAGCACTTCCGCGACGACAAGATGGGCTTCAACGTCATCCAGTCGACCCGGCCGGACACGGTCGCCTACGGCCTGAACGACTCGCCGGCCGGCCAGCTCGCCTGGATTGTCGAGAAGTTCAAGGAATGGACGGACACCGCCAAGGAACTGCCCGAGGACGCGGTGGACCGCGACACCCTGCTCACCAACGTCAGCGTGTACTGGTTCACCGGCACCGCGGGGTCGTCGGCCCACCTCTACTACGAGGTGGCCCACGACCCGGCCGCCTGGGCGCCCAAGGAGCGCGGCACCGTCCCCACCGCCGTCGCCGTCGCCCTCTCCTCCGACGTCGCCGTCCGCCGCTTCGCCGAGCGCGACCACAACGTGGTCCGCTGGACCGAATTCGACCGGGGCGGCAACTTCCTCTCCCTGGAGCAACCCGAGCTTCTGACCGAGGACGTAAGGGAGTTCTTCGCGGACCTCGGCTGAGCGCCGCCGCGACGACGGTGAAGGTGGACCCGCCGCGTTCGAAGGCGTTGCCTCAGTCCCTCGGGACGCGGACCAGGCCCTCCTGGATGACCGTGACGGCCAGCTTCCCGTCGGCGGTGTAGATCCTCGCCTGGCCGAGACCGCGACCGCCGGACGCCGAAGGCGACTGCTGGTCGTAGAGCAGCCACTCGTCCGCGCGGAACGGGCGGTGGAACCACATCGCGTGGTCCAGGCTGGCCCCCACCACGTCCCCGGTCGCCCAGCCGCCGCGCCCGTGGGCGAGGAGGACCGAGTCGAGCAGGGTCATGTCGGAGACGTACGTCGCCAGGCAGACGTGCAGCAGCGGGTCGTCGGCCAGCTTGCCGTGCGTGCGGAACCAGACCTGCGAACGCGGCTCGCGCGGCTCACCGGCCGTGGCGAACGGCGGCGCGTCCACATATCTCAGGTCGACCGCGGCCCGGGCCTCCAGCAGGCGGTCCACCATGCGCGGATCGCTGAAGCGGTCCGCGTACCGGGGCAGCATCTCGGCGGCCGTCGGCAGCGTCTCGGGATCCGGGGCGGCAGGCATCCCCGCCTGGTGGTCCATGCCCTCCTCGTGCACCTGGAAGGACGCCGAGAGGTGGAAGACCGGCTTGCCGTGCTGGACCGCGACGACCCGGCGCGTGGTGAACGACCGGCCGTCGCGGATGCGGTCCACGGTGTAGACGATCGGCGCGCCCGGGTCCCCAGGACGCAGGAAGTACGCGTGGAGGGAGTGGGCGCCCCGGTCGTCGGGCACCGTGCGCCCGGCGGCGACCAGGGCCTGGGCCGCGACCTGGCCGCCGAAGACACGGGGTACGACCGCAGAACGGCTCGTGCCCCGGAAGATGTCCTGCTCGATCCGCTCCAGGTCGAGCAGATCGAGCAGGGAGTCGAGTGCCGCGCTCATGGAGGGGAACGTAGCCGCTCTCAGAGACCCATGGACTTGGCGATGATCGACTTCATGACCTCGCTGGTGCCGCCGTAGATGCGGTTGACCCGGTTGTCCGTGTAGAGGCGGGCGATCGGGTACTCGTTCATGAAGCCGTAGCCGCCGTGCAGCTGGAGGCAGCGGTCGATCACGCGGTGCGCGACCTCGGTGCAGAACAGCTTCGCCGATGCGGCCTCGGCGGGCGTGAGCTCGCCGGCGTCCAGGGCCTCGATGGCCCGGTCGCAGACGGCCTCCGCCGCGTCGACCTCGGCCTTGCAGGCGGCCAGCTCGAACTTCGTGTTCTGGAACGACGCGACGGTCTTGCCGAAGACGGTGCGGTCCTGCGTGTACTGCTGGGCGAACCGCACGGCGGCCGCGGCCTGCGCGTAGGCGCCGACGGCGATGCCGAGGCGCTCCTGCGGGAGGTTCTGGCCGAGGTAGGAGAAGCCCTTGTTCTCCTCGCCGAGAAGGTCCTCGACGGGCACCTTGACGTCGACGAAGGCCAGTTCGGCGGTGTCGGAGACCTTCAGGCCCAGCTTGTCGAGCTTCCGGCCGACCGAGTAACCCTCGGACTTGGTGTCGACCACCAGGAGCGAGATGCCGTGGCGGCGGTCGTCGGCCCTGGGGGCGTCCGTGCGGGCGCAGACGATGACCTTGTCGGCGTGGACGCCGCCGGTGATGAAGGTCTTGGCGCCGTTGAGGACGTAGTGCGTGCCGTCGTCGGAGAGCTTGGCGGTCGTCTTCATGCCGGCCAGGTCCGAACCGGTGCCCGGCTCGGTCATGGCTATCGCGTACATCGACTTGCCGGAGACGAAGTCGGGCAGCCAGCGCTTCTTCTGCTCCTCGGTGGCGTACGCCTTGAGGTACGGCAGGCAGAGCAGGACGTGGACGCCGGAGCCGCCGAAGGAGACGCCCGCGCGCGCGGTCTCCTCGTAGAGCACCGCTTCGAACTTGAAGGACTCCTCGCCCGCGCCGCCGTACTCCTCGGGCACCTCGATACCGAAGATGCCCAGCTCGGCGAGCTTGTAGTAGAAGTCGCGGGGCGCCTGGCCCGCCGCGAACCACTCGTCGTAGACGGGAACGACCTCGGCCTCGATGAAGGCGCGGATGGTCTTCCGGAACGCCTCGTGGTCCTCGTTGTAAACCGTACGGCGCACGGGGTGCCTCCTGGTGTCAGCTTCGGCTTCGGTCGCAGTGGCTAAGCGCTTGCTCAGACCCAGGGAAAAAGTTACCCGGCGGTCACTGCGACTGTCCAGGGTGATGCTGAGCACGCCGCCGCCCTGTCACCGCAAGGGCTGCCAGTGGCGTGCGGGTATCGGCCGGAATCACGAGTGGATCGAGGCGGAGCGGCAACGCGGGTCCGGCCGCTCTGTCCGCGCTGACAGCGGTCGCGACGGAAGCCGGTGACCGCACGGCCCCGCCGGGGTGCTGTCCGGGGGCGAGGGCGGACCACGCCCCCGGACAGTGGAGGTGAGGGCTGGTTCCGGACCCTCAACGGTGATTCGGCGCCGGAGCGCCCCCGGATTGGTCCCGGAATCCAGGTCGCGGAGAGTGCCGGCGCGCATCGCTGTGTAGCCCCGATGGCGGTAGGGGGCGGGCGGGCGCACAGTGAAAACAGGGGCCGGTGAGAACGGGCCGGCCCGTCGTACCGATACCTGTGAGGCAGTTATGGCTGATGTGGACGGGACGGAACGGACCGGACGCGGCACGACCACCATCTCCGACAACGTGGTGTCCACCATCGCCGGGATCGCCATCCGCGAGACGGACGGCGTGCACTCGGTGGGCAAGGGGGCCTCGAAGGCCCTGGGCGCCGTCACGGACCGGGTCTCCGGATCCAGCGGGGCGGGACGATCCGTCAAGGTGGAGGTGGGCGAGAAGCAGACCGCGATCGATGTCGACATCGAGGTGGAGTACGGCATCCCGATCCACGAGCTCGCCGACCGGATCAGGACCCGTGTGACGGACGCCGTCGAGACGATGACGGGGCTCGAAGTCGTGGAGATCAACATCAACGCCTTCGACGTCCACGTCCCGGGCGATGACGACGACGAGGACGACGGGGAGGGCAGGAGCTCGCGCGGTCAGTCCTCGCGCGTGCAGTGAGCCCAGGCACCCCGCACAGCCGGCCGCGGCCCGGCCGATGCCCCCTCCCGGGGAGATCCGGGAACGGGGTGGCCGGGCAGGCGGCCCCGTCCGGTGGCTGCTGAAGGAGCTGCTCACGGGTATGTGGCCGCTGAAGCTTCCCCTTGACCTTGGACCCCTGCGTATCCGGACCATCCGCTGCCGAGAAGCCCTCGACCGGAGCGCTCCCCGGATCTGTGGCAAATCCAGGGAGCGGCCGTGGGGTCAGTGCTATTGTTGCCGTGTGATCATCGAAGTTGACAGACCGTAGCCGTCTCAACGGCGGCGTCCCCGCGGGCACATGCGCACCAGCCCTCCGTGTACCTGACGCGGCCCCGGTCTCGTGCGTTGCTGCCACGCTCTTCCGAGCCGACGGCGTGATCACCTGTTCTCTCCCCTCGCCGGAGTACTCGGCCCTTCCGTCCGCACCCGGCCGTGCGCAACCTCTTCCCCGCTCGTGCGGGTGACCGGGTGCGCCCTGGACCGTGCCGGTCCGGACGGGGAGGGTGATCGGGCCGTCGCACCGTGAGGCATCGCCCCCGCCTTCGACAACGATCGCCTTCGTCGTGCTCACGAGGAGACACCGGTGCCGCAGAACACGATTGACGACTTCCCCTTCGAACGAGCCCCCGGCTGCCCGTTCGACCCAGCACCGCGGCTCGCCTCCCTGCGCGCCCAGGCCCCGCTGGTGCGGGCACGGATCTGGGACGGCGGGACGCCCTGGCTGGTCACCCGATACGAGGACCAGCGCGCCGTGCTGTCCGACCCCCGGTTCAGCGCCGATTCGAGCAGGTCCGGCCTGCCCGCACCGACCGAGGGGTTCGCGGCTCAGGGCCGCCAGGAGGTGCGGGCCCTGAGCATGCAGGACGGTCCCGAGCACGCGCGTCAGCGCCGCATGCTCATCGGCCACTTCACGGTCAGGAAGGCCACCGCGATGACTCCGCGGCTGGTACGGATCATCGACGGCCTGCTGGACCGGATGGAGTCCGCCGGGCCGCCGGCCGACTTGGTGGAGGCCTTCGCGCTGCCCCTGCCCTCCATGGTCATCGGCGAACTGTTAGGCGTCCCCGAGCAGGACCAGGCCCTCTTCCAGCGTGTGTCCGGCACCATGATCTCCCGGAACAGCTCCGCGCGGGACTTCACCGACGCCGCCGCCGAACTCGGCGAATACCTCGACGAACTGATCCGGCGCAAGGACGACGATCCCGGCGACGACCTGCTCAGCTCCCTGGTCGTCGCACGTATGCGCACGGGTCAGCTCACACCCGAGCTGCTCGTCGAGACCGCGATCACCCTGCTGGTCGCGGGGCACGAGACCACCACCAACCAGCTCGCCCTCGGCACCCTGGTGCTGCTGCGCAACCCCGAACAACTGGCCGTCGTCCGGGACAGCGACGACCCCGCCCGGGTGGCGTCGGCCGTGGAGGAACTGCTGCGCTACCTGTCCATCACGCAGACCGGACTCGCCCGGGTCGCCACGGAGGACGTCAAGATCGGGGGCCGGCTCATCCGCGCGGGCGAGGGCGTCATCGTGCCGAACGCTTCGGGCAATCGCGACCAGGCCGTCTTCGACGACCCCGATCGGTTCGACATCGCCAGGCCGGACGTACGCGGACACCTCGCGTTCGGTCACGGACCCCACCAGTGCCTGGGCCAGGCCCTGGCCCGCCTGGAACTGCAACTCGCCCACCCGGCCCTGCTGCGCCGCTTCCCCGGACTGCGTACCACCGTCCCGGACGAGGACATCGCCTTCAAACACGACATGATCGCCTACGGAGTGCACGAACTGCCCGTCACCTGGTGACCCGTCCCGTCACCCCTCCCATGTCTCCCACCTGCCGAGTCCCGGCTCACACCCATTCGTGAAGAGAACCATGTGCACACAGCGCTCGACGGGCGTCCGCCCACCGCACGCGGATCAGCAGGCCCGACCCGCTCCCGTGCCGTTCGACCCACAAGCAGCGATGGTCCTGGAGGGGTTGGGCGATCTGCGCGGCGCCGAGCCGGCCTCGCCCACTGACGTGCCGCGGTGGCGCGCGCACCTCGCATGCGTCGCTCCCGATCCCACGCTGGAGGAACTGTGCGAAGGCGGCCGCTTCGAGGTGGTGGAACGCGCGGTGCCGGGATCCGCCGGAGGGCCGGACGTCCCGCTGTTGATCGCCCGCCCGGCGGGACTGCCCGAGGGCGCCCCCGTCATCTACCACCTGCACGGCGGCGGCATGATCGGCGGCACCTGCCGCACCGGGGTGCCCGGCATTCTGCGCGAGTGGGCCGCACCCCTCGGCCTTGTGGTGGTCTCCGCCGACTACCGGCTGGCTCCCGAGCACCCCTACCCGGCAGGCGTCGAGGACTGCTACGCGGGCCTGGTGTGGGTGGCACGGCACGCCGCCCGGACCGGCGGCGATCCGGAGCGGATCGTGGTCGCGGGCGGCAGCGCGGGCGGCGGGCTGACCGCGGCCGTCGCGCTCATGGCGCGAGACCGGGGCGGACCACGCCTGGCCGGCCAACTGGCCATATGCCCCATGCTCGACGACCGCAACGACACCCCCTCGGCACGGCAGATGACCGGCCACGGCGTGTGGGACCGGCGCGCCAACGAGGCCGGCTGGGCCTCACTGCTCGGCGAGGCCCGCGGCACCGACCAGGTCCCGCCGTACGCCGCACCCGCCCGGGCCACCGACCTGTCCGGCCTGCCGCCGGCCTACATCGACGCCGGCGCCGCGGAGACGTACCGCGACGAGGACATCGCCTACGCCACCCGCATCTGGCAGGCCGGGGGCAGCGCCGAACTCCACGTCTGGTCGGGCGGATTCCATGGATTCGACCAGATCGCCCCCGACACCGCCGTGGCCCGCGACGCCCGCGAGGCCCGCGTCCGCTGGCTCCGCCGCGTTCTGGACCTGTAGCGGCGCGACATCTCAACGCGCCCGCGCGCCCATCATGTGACCCGCACCGGGCTGGTCACTCCACTGGACGAGTCGCATTGGCATGCTGACCGGTGGCATCGATCACAGCCGTGAGCAGCCCGATCATTCGGCTGTTTACGGTCGGGCAGCGCATCCCCGCGGTCGCTCCAGGCCCGGGACCACGGTCCGGGTGGCGCCCGTGCGAAGGCTCGGACGTCACCCGGAGCGACGTGAAGGCGAGGAAAGCGAAAGGACTGTTCACCGATGAGTTGAGAAGGAAGCCCCTTCATGGCCTCGCCACGGGCAACGCTAGCACTTGGCTGAGCTTAGGCCGGGATCAGGTCGCGCAGATTCGCGAGGGTGAGCACGCGGGAGTGGGGGTGAAGGCCCTCGGGACGTTCCAGGCCGATGTACGTCACGGGCTCGTCGGGGACAGCTGCCCCGTCCCACAGGTCCACGGCCGTCGCACGGTCGGACATCAGGCTGACCAGGTACCCGACCGTCAGGTATTCGCGCTCCACCACGGCGCGCACCACCTTGGACACCGACATCTGGTTCTCCTCGACACGGTTGCCCGACGAGATGCCCCGCAGATACAGGTGCAGCCACTTCGCCTGCCACCGGCCGCCGCTCCCGCGCCGGAACACCAGCGGCAGCGCCACCCGGCCCGCCCCGCGCAGCTCCGATCGCATCCGAACCGTGCGCGGCTCGAACGGACGGCCCTTCTGCTCACCGTCACGCAACATGAATCCGAAGAACGACTCCTCGGTCTCCTCGAAACCCTCGCCCGCATAGATGTTGACCTGCGGAACGATGAAGGTGGCGCGTATCCGGTCCAGGGTCAGTTCGATGAACTCCGAGGCCCCGTCGGGTGCTTCGGTGACATCGCCCGAGTGTTGGCCACCGACTGCGGTGAGCGAGGTGTAGGAGAGCGCGGAGTCAGTGGCGTAGTCGGCGCCGAGGAGCAGCGCCGAGAGGTCGTAGTCGGTCTGCTCCTCGGCCTCCTTCCAGTACACGAAGAAGCGCAGCCGTCCGCCGTCGACCTCGGAGACCGAGCCGCGCGGCAGCACGCCGAGTCCGGCCGTGGCGGCCCTGCCGCTGAGCGGAAGCGCCACGTCCAGGACGTCCGGGTCGAGCAGCAGCCGGCCCGGCGCCGGCAGCCTGCGACGCATCTCGGTGTCGAGGACGGCGGCCAGGCGGTCGAGGTCGGCCGCGGGAACCGGGGGCCGGACGTCTGGGGCGACCCAGCCGCTGCCCTTGCGGTTGACGAAGACCCTGGGCCTGCCGCTCTCCCGCTCCCGGTTGTGCAGGTGCTCGCGGACCGAGAGCACGACCCGGCCGGAGACCTCGGGAGCGGCCCGCGCCGCGGCGTCCAGTACCGCGTCCCGCTCCTCCTGTCCGGCGGCGGTGCGCAGCAGGTGGTCCAGTGACCGCAGCAGCCTGCCGGGCGCGGACGCCAGCAGTCGTACGGCACCGGGGACATCGGACGCGTCGAGCAGGTCCGCGACGCGGCTGTCGTAGGACCGTGCTCGCTTCTCACCCCGTGCGACGGCGAACACGTCGGCCGCGTGCGGCCAGCGCGGGTACTCGTGCGGGTGGAGACGCTCCCCGAGCCGCTTGAAGGGCTCACGGTGGGCGGATACGTCGGCCAGTTTGGCGGGGTTCGCGGCGACCACGGCGTCGAGGCCCGACAGCAGCGCACGGCGGACCGGCCGAGGCAGTGCTCCGAACCGGGTCGGCTCCCGCAGCGTCACGTCGCCGCCGGCGAGCGCGCAGGCCAGCCGCAGCGCGTCGACGACGCTGTCCAGCAGGAGGTCCGCGCCGGCGGTGAGACGGGCGGCGTTGACGACCGCCCGGTTCTCCCTGACCGGGATCGACTTCGGCTGGGGGCCGAGCGCGCACCGCCCGGCGAGGACCTCGAGATCGCCCAGGTGCTCGTCGCCCAGCGGCGTCGCACTGCCCGCCAGGGCCAGGTACAGGTCCGTCAGTTCGTCGTCCAGGTCACGCCCCAGGTGCAGGACGGTCACCCGGTCGCCCGCCGAGGCGATGAGCTCGTCCTGCGCCGCGAGCAGCTCCTCGTAGGTGTGCTGGTAGCGGCCGTAGGCGGGAAGACTGAGCAGGTTCAGCACCCCGCTCGCCATCTGCGACCGCACCGTCTCGAGCGACGTCTCGTCCCCGAGCGCCTCCACCACACACCGCGTCCAGAACTCCTCGGTGTCCGGTACGTTCGCCGGGAAGTCGATGAAGTACGCGTTGTGCCGGACGTGGTCACCCACCATCTCGCGCACGGCCCGCAGCGTCCGCTCGGCGGTGTGCACGACGGCGGCCTCGGACAGCCCGGACAATTGCGCCAGCAGTTGTGCCGAGAGCTTGAAACCGACGGAAGTCAGCGCCGCGTCGAACTGTCGCGCGACGACGCCGCCTTCCCCCACGGAGCCCTTCGGGCAGGGAACGCGGTAGGTGTGCCGGATGACCATTGCTTCGAGACCGTACGTCATTCGAGGATGATCGCAGACCTGTACGAAGCGCCGTACAGTCTTCGCCGTCTCGTACGACGAGGGAACACCTGGCAGGCCGCCCTGGCCGTCGACGGGACGCGCCTGGTCCCGCGGCACCCGGCCATGAGGGCCGGTCTCCTTGCGGGCCAACCGACCGACGCCCGGGGCGGCACGCTGGTCCAGAGGATCGAACGCGTCTGCTTCACCACCCCGTAGCCCCTCAGACCCGACGGCCGGGGCCGCGGTGGTCGGAGCCACAGCCCCCTGATCCGCGCCCGGTCGGCGCACGCCTACGATCGGATCGTGAGCAAGTGGAGCAGAGGCCTTACCGCGGCCGGGGTCACGGATCCCGGGGCGCGCCGGGACTACGACGCGCAGCGGCGGCTGGTGGCGCGGTTCCGCCGGACCTCCTACCTGGCCGTCCGCCTGCTGCTGCCGCCGCCGGTGCTGCCGCACGTCGTCGCGATGACGGCCGTGATGCACCACGGCGACAACCTCCTGGACAGCGGCCCGCGGCCGCGGCGGGAGGCGGCCTGGGCGGACTGGGAACGGCGGGTGCGCGACGGGCTGGCGACCGGCACGAGTGACGATCCGCTGATCCGCGCGCTGGTGCGCACCGTCGCCGCTCGCCCCCGGCTCGGCCGGAGGGTGGAGGAGTACCTGTCCACCGCCACCGCCGAGCTGGAGTTCGCCGGTTTCGAGACCGAGGACGACTACCAGTCCTACGTGGACGCATACTCCCTGCCCGCCTTCATGCTGGTGGCCGAGCTGCTAGGGCCGGACGGTGACGCCGGCGGGCGGTACCGGGCGGCGTGCCGGACGTTCATCGACGGCAGTCAGCGGCTCGACTTCGTCAACGACCTCGCCGAAGACCTGCGGGAGGGGCGTGTGGGGATCCCGGTGAGCACACTGGAGAAGTTCTCCGTCACGGTGGCCGATCTGGTCGCGGGGTTTGCCTCTGCCGGCCTGCGGGAGCTGCTGGACGAGCAGATCGGCCTGGCCCGTGCCGCTCTCATGGAGAGCCGCCGGCTGACGGGGCTCGTCCCGGTCGGCAGCCGGCGACTGGTGCGCACCCTCATCGAGATCGAGCTGCTCACGGCGGACGCGGCGCGCGAGCGTGGGCCGGGGCTGCTGCGCGCGGCGGTCGGCCCGCCGAAAGCGGGGGCGGCACGCGTCCTGCTGCGGGGCGGTGCATGAGGGGTGCGGAGGGGGCCGGTGCACCCGCTGGGCCGCCGCCTGGAAGACCGCTGAAGCTTCTCGTTGTGGGGACTGTCCGGCCGCGTGCCAGGCGGCCCGGGCGGGACGAGGTGAAGGGCAACCGGGCGTTCATCCTCATCATGGGGGTGGACACACTGATTACCGTATGAACGCCCACAAGGCGTGCACGGTTCAACGAAAGGCACCCGCACCCATGAGCAGCAACGAAGCGCCGCGCGGCCCCGTCGACTCCTCCCGCGTACCGCGGTACGCCGGACCCGCGACGTTCGCCCGGCTGCCGCGGCTCGACGAGGTCGGCACCGCCGATGTCGCCGTCGTCGGCGTGCCTTTCGACAGTGGCGTCTCCTACCGGCCCGGCGCCCGCTTCGGCGGCAACGCCATCCGCGAGGCCTCGCGCCTCCTGCGCCCCTACAACCCCGCGCAGGACGCCTCCCCCTTCGCCCTCGCGCAGGTCGCCGACGCGGGCGACATCGCGGCGAACCCCTTCAACATCAACGAGGCGGTCGAGACCGTCGAGGCTGCGGCCGACGACCTGCTCTCCACCGGCGCCCGGCTGATGACGCTCGGCGGCGACCACACCATCGCGCTGCCCTTGCTGCGCTCCGTCGCCAAGAAGCACGGGCCCGTCGCCCTGCTCCACTTCGACGCGCACCTGGACACCTGGGACACCTACTTCGGCGCGGAGTACACCCACGGCACCCCGTTCCGCCGGGCCGTCGAGGAGGGCATCCTCGACACGGAGGCGCTGTCCCACGTCGGCACACGCGGCCCGCTGTACGGCAAGCAGGACCTCACCGACGACGCCAAGATGGGCTTCGGCATCGTGACCTCCGCCGACGTCATGCGGCGCGGGGTCGACGAGATCGCCGACCAGCTTCGGCAGCGCATCGGCGACCGGCCGCTCTACATCTCCATCGACATCGACGTGCTCGACCCGGCGCACGCCCCCGGCACCGGCACCCCCGAGGCGGGCGGCCTCACCTCGCGCGAGCTGCTGGAGATCCTGCGCGGGCTGTCCTCCTGCCACCTCGTCTCGGCCGACCTGGTCGAGGTCGCCCCGGCGTACGACCACGCGGAGATCACGTCCGTCGCCGCCTCCCACACCGCGTACGAGCTGACGACGATCATGGCCCGGCAGATCGCGGAAGGCCGGACCAAGTGAGCCACGACCACGACGACCGGCCGCAGCTCACCGCCGCGCAGGCGGAGGCGGCCCTGCGGCCCCCGGCCGGCCGCAACGGCGGTGACCTCGTCGTCGAGACCCTCCAGGGCCTCGGCGCCACCACCGTCTTCGGGCTGCCCGGCCAGCACGCGCTCGGCATGTTCGACGCGCTGCGCCGCTCCTCGCTCTCGTACGTCGGGCTGCGGGTGGAGAACAACGCCGGCTTCGCCGCCGACGCCTACGGCCGCATCACCGGTGAGGTGGCCCCGCTGCTCCTCTCCACCGGCCCCGGCGCGCTGACCTCGCTGGCCGCGCTCCAGGAGGCCGCCGCGGCCTCGGCCCCCGTGCTGGCGATCTCCAGCCAGATCCCGACCGCCGGGCTCGGCGGCGGACGCCACGGCTACCTGCACGAACTCCGCGACCAGCAGGCGTCCTTCCGCGGCGTCGTGAAGTCCGTGCACACCGTGCGCACGGCGTCGCAGATCCCCTCCGCGATCGCAGCCGCCTGGGAGTCCGCCCTGACCGCCCCGCACGGGCCGGTCTGGGTCGAGATCCCGCAGGACGTGCTGATCGCCGGGACGGTCCTGCCCGTCGTCAGCGCGATCGACGCCACCCCGCGCGAGCTCTACCCGCGCCCCGAGCTGACCCTGGCGGCCGCCCACCTCCTGTCGAACGCCGAACGTCCGGCGATCATCGCCGGCGGCGGGGTCGTCCGCTCGGACGCCGCGGGCAAGCTGCTCGCGCTCGCGGAGAAGATCGACGCCCCCGTCGTCACGACCTACGGCGGCAAGGGCGCCTTCCCCTGGAAGCACCCGCTCTCGCTCCAGTCCTGGCTCGAGGACCGGTACACCACGGACTTCCTGGAGTCCGCGGACGTCCTGCTGGTCGTCGGTTCCGGACTCGGGGAGCTCTCCTCGAACTACCACACGTTCGCCCCGCGGGGCCGGGTGATCCAGATCGAGGCCGACGCCGGGAAGCTGGAGTCCAACTACCCCGCCCTCGGCATCCACTCCGACGCCCGGGAGGCACTCGCCGATCTCCTGGACACGGTGGAGCCCCGCCGGGACGAGAGCGCGGCCGAGCGCGTCCGTACGCTGCTCGGCAAGGTCCACGACCGCATCGCGGCGCAGCACCTCACCCTGGAACAGCAGGTGCTCGACTCCGTGCGCGAGGCGCTGCCCGACACCTCGCCCAGCTTCTGGGACATGACGATCCTGGCCTACTGGGCCTGGTCCGCCTTTGACGCCCGCCATCCGAACACCATGCACTCGGCACAGGGCGCGGGCGGCCTCGGCTACGCCTTCCCGGCCGCGATCGGCGCAGCCGCTGCCGACCGGACCAGGCCGGTGCTCGCGGTCTCCGGCGACGGCGGAGCGATGTACTCGATCGCCGAGCTCGCCACCGCCCGGCAGTACGACCTGCCCGTCACCTGGCTGATCGTCGACGACGGGGGCTACGGCATCCTGCGCGAGTACATGACGGGCGCCTTCGGCGAGACCACGGCGACCGAGCTCTCCCGCCCGGACTTCGTCGCCCTCGCCGAGTCCTTCGGGGTCCCCGCCGTCCGTACGACCCCGGAATCCCTGGCCGCCGACCTCGGCAAGGCCTTCGCGGCCCCCGGCCCGTCCGTGGTCGTCCTCCCGGCCCTGCTGAGGATGTTCGAGCCGACGCACCTGTAGCTGAACCCGTGCGGCCGGGTCCGGGCGGAAGACCGCGCCCGGCCGCACACCTGTTCACAGGGCCTTGGCGATCTCCGCCTTCTGGACGGCGACGCCCTCGTGGAAGCGCTCCTGGAGCGCGCCGTCGCGCAGGGAGCCGGGCAGATCCCGCCCCGAAGGCAGCAGATCCGGGATGGACCTGAACACGACGGCCGCGGGGCCCGACTTCCCCCGGTTCCTGGCCGCCAGCAGGTACTTCCCGGCCAGATGAAGGTGCACGGTCAGATGCTTCGACGGCTCCAGGATCAGCTTCCGCTGGACCTCGGACCTGCTGAGCGAGTGGTTGTCACCCTCGGCGAGCCGCCCCAGCTCCGCCAGTGCCGCGTAAAGCCGGCCGCAGAGGTAGGCATCGGTCCTGTGGTCGTTCGCCATCGTCTTCCCCGTTCCGTGATCGCGTCGTCCGCCCACCCATCCATACCCCGGTCGTCCCAGGACCACCCGGGCCGTATCTCCGGCCAAGTGCCGGGAATTGTTGCGGAAGGATGAAATCCGGGGTCGGCGGCGTTGGGGAGTTTCGGTAGATCAGGCAGGGCAGCGGGGCGACACAGGAGGTACGGGTGGCAGGCGCGGAGGAACAGGGGTGGGGCCGGAGGCTGACCGGGTACGCCTGGCGCTACCGGCGCAACGTGGTGCTCTCTCTCGGCTCCTCCCTCGCCGGCATGGGCGTGCTCGCCCTCGTCCCCCTGGTCACCAAGGTGATCATCGACGACGTGGTCGCCGGCAGCACGCGCTCGATCGGCGTCTGGACGGGCCTGCTCATCGGCGCGGCCGTCCTCGTCTACATCACCACCTTCGTCCGCCGGTACTACGGCGGCCGGCTCGCCCTGGACGTCCAGCACGACCTGCGGACCGAGATGTACGAGACCCTCACCCGTCTCGACGGGAAGCGGCAGGACGAGATCTCCACCGGGCAGATCGTGGGGCGTGCCACCAGTGACCTGCAGCTGATCCAGGGCCTCCTCTTCATGCTCCCGATGACCATCGGGAACGTCCTGCTCTTCCTCCTCTCCCTCGCGATCATGGCGTGGCTCTCGCTTCCCCTGACCCTCATCGCCCTCGCGGTGGCCCCCGCCCTGTGGTTCATCGCCCGTCGCTCCAAGGCCCGCCTCTTCCCCGCCACCTGGTACGCGCAGAGTCAGGCCGCCGCCGTCGCGGGCGTGGTCGACGGGGCCGTCACCGGGGTCCGGGTCGTCAAGGGATTCGGCCAGGAGGAGCAGGAGACCGGCAAGCTCCGCGAGGTGAGCCGCAGGCTCTTCGCGGGCCGTCTGCGCACCATCCGGCTGAACTCCCGCTACACCCCCGCGCTCCAGGCCGTCCCCGCCCTCGGCCAGGTCGCGATGCTGGCGCTCGGCGGCTGGCTGGCCACCAGGGGTGAGATCACCCTGGGCACGTTCGTCGCCTTCTCCACCTACCTCGCGCAGCTCGTCGGCCCGGTCCGGCTGCTCGCCGTGGTCCTCACCGTCGGTCAGCAGGCCCGGGCCGGCGCGGAGCGCGTCCTGGAACTGATCGACACCGAACCCTCCATGCGGGACGGCAGCAAGGAACTCCCGGCGGACGCCCCCGCAGGCGTCGAGTTCGACGACGTCCGCTTCGGCTACCAGGACGACCGTCCGGTGCTCGACGGCTTCTCGCTCACGATCGAGCCCGGTGAGACCGTCGCCGTCGTCGGTGCGTCCGGCAGCGGCAAGTCCACCCTCTCGCTCCTGCTGCCGCGCTTCTACGACGTGTCGCACGGAGCCGTCCTGGTCGGCGGCCATGACGTCCGCGAGCTGACCCAGACGTCACTGCGCGCCGCCATCGGGCTCGTCCCCGAGGAAAGCCTCCTCTTCTCGGACTCGGTCGGCGCCAACATCGCTTTCGGGCGCCCGGAGGCCACCCAGAAGGAGATCGAGCGGGCCGCGCGTGCCGCGCAGGCACACGACTTCATCACCGAACTGCCCCAGGGCTACGACACCAAGGTCGGCGAGCACGGGCTCACCCTGTCGGGCGGCCAGCGCCAGCGTGTCGCGCTCGCCCGTGCCATCCTCACCGACCCCCGCCTGCTGCTCCTGGACGACGCCACCTCCGCGGTCGACGCCCGCGTCGAGCACGAGATCCACGAGGCCCTGGCGGAGGTCATGCGGGGCCGTACCACCCTGCTGATAGCCCACCGGCGTTCCACCCTCGGCCTCGCCGACCGCATCGCCGTGCTCGACCGGGGGCGGCTCGCCGACATCGGCACGCACGCGGAGCTGGAGCGCCGCTCCGCGCTCTACCGGCGCCTGCTCACCGACCCGGACGAGCTGGGCGGCACCTCCCCGGGACACCGGCCCACCGTGGCCGCGCCGGCCGAGGACGACCGCGCCCTGCAGGCGGAGTTCGACAGCGAATTCGACGTCGACCAGGGCATCACCCCCGCCCTGTGGATCCGGCAGGAGGAGCAGCGCGAGACGGCGGCCGCCGCTGCGGGCATGCCCGCCTCGCCCGAGCTCCTCGCCCAGGTCGAAGCACTGCCACCGGCCACCGACGTCCCCGGCATCGACGAGGCGAGCGCGGTGCGCCCGGAGAAGTCGTACGGTCTGCGCAGGCTGCTGGACGGCTTCGGGCTACCGCTGCTCGTGAGCCTGGGACTGGTCGCCGTCGACGCGGGCATGGGTCTGCTCCTGCCGGTGCTGATCCGGCACGGCATCGACGACGGCGTGACGAAGATGGCGCTCGGCGCGGTCTGGGCGGCTGCGGCGCTCGGCCTGCTCGCCGTGACCGTGCAGTGGGCGGCCCAGATCGGTGAGACCCGGATGACGGGCCGGACCGGCGAGCGCGTGCTGTACTCCCTGCGCCTGAAGATCTTCGCGCAGCTCCAGCGGCTCGGCCTCGACTACTACGAGCGCGAGCTGACCGGCCGGATCATGACCAGGATGACGACGGACGTGGACGCCCTGTCCACGTTCCTGCAGACCGGCCTGGTCACCGCCTTCGTCTCGCTCGTCACTTTCTTCGGCATCACGGTCGTGCTGCTCGTCCTGGACGTGCAGCTCGCGCTGGTCGTCTTCGCGACGCTGCCGGTGCTGATCGTCGCCACGTTCTTCTTCCGCCGCAAGAGCGTCAAGGCCTACGAGCTCGCCCGTGAGCGCATCAGTACCGTCAACGCCGATCTCCAGGAGTCCGTTGCCGGGCTGCGGATCGTGCAGGCCTTCCGGCGCGAGGCCGACGGCGCCGAGCGGTTCGCGCGGCGCAGCGAGCACTACCGCGAGGCCCGAGTGCGCGGGCAGTGGCTGATCTCCGTCTACTTCCCGTTCGTGCAGCTGCTGGCCTCGGTCGCGGCGGCCGCCGTACTGATGGTCGGCGCGCACCGTGTCGACAACGGCACGCTGACCGCCGGTGCGCTGGTCGCCTACCTCCTCTACATCGACCTGTTCTTCGCCCCCGTGCAGCAGCTGTCCCAGGTCTTCGACGGCTACCAGCAGGCCAGTGTCTCCCTCGGCCGGATCCAGGAGCTCCTGCGGGAGCCGACGTCCACGGCCGACCACGAGGAGGCCCTGGACGTGACGTCGCTGCGCGGCGAGATCGCGTTCGAGGACGTGTCGTTCGCCTACGCCGGAGACGAGGAGGCCCTCACCGGTGTCGCACTGCGGATCCCGGCCGGCCAGACGGTCGCGTTCGTCGGTGAGACGGGTGCCGGCAAGTCCACGCTGGTCAAGCTCGTCGCCCGGTTCTACGACCCCACCAGCGGGCGGGTCACGGCGGACGGCACGGACCTGCGGCGGCTCGACCGCACGGCGTACCGGCACCGGCTCGGGGTGGTGCCCCAGGAGGCCTACCTCTTCGAGGGGACGGTGCGTGACGCCATCGCCTACGGACTCCCGGAGGCGACCGACGCGCGGGTCGAGGCGGCGGCCAGGGCGGTGGGCGCGCACGACATGATCGCCACCCTGGACGGTGGCTACCTGCACGAGGTCGCCGAGCGTGGTCGCAATCTCTCGGCGGGCCAGCGGCAGCTCATCGCGCTGGCCAGGGCCGAGCTGGTGGACCCCGACATCCTGCTGCTCGACGAGGCGACCGCCTCCCTCGACCTCGCCAGTGAGGCCCAGGTGAACCTGGCCACCGACCGGCTGGCCGGCCGCCGCACCACGCTGGTGGTCGCCCACCGGCTGACCACGGCCGCCCGTGCGGACCGGGTCGTGGTGATGGACCGGGGCCGGGTCGCCGAGGACGGCACCCACGACGAACTGCTGGCCATGGACGGCACGTACGCCCGGCTGTGGCGCACCTTCATAGGGGAGGGCATAGGGGAGGACGCCCCGGCCGGTGTGTGAGGTCCCCGGCCCGCCCCGCAGGTCCGGAACCCGATGACCCCCTCCGCGCGTCGTACACCGGGCCGTAGTCGACAGCGGCCGGTTCACCACGATGGCGGGCCCGGTCACGGTGCACGCGCTGAACCGCTGCGTCAGGGCCTCCGGTTCCGTCGCCGGCTCCTCCGGCTCAACCTGGTGGATCCTCTGCTGACGGCCAACCGGGGCTGGCGTGAGCGGTGTTCCCCCGCTAGGTTCACGGCGTCTGTCGTGAATCAAGGGGAGGGTGCATGCGCAAGGCGCTCAGAGGCATTCTGTCGCTCGCGGTGCTCATAGGCACAGTGAGTGCGACCGGTGCCTCGGCCGGTGCGGCCACCGCCGCGGAACCGGCCGCGAAGCAGAGCAGCGGCTCTACCAGCAGCGAGAGCAGCAACGAGGACATCAAGGACCGCATCCTGGCCATCCCGGGGATGAGCCTGATCGAGGAGAAGCCCTATCCCGGATACCGCTTCTTCGTTCTGAACTACACCCAGCCGGTCGACCACAAGCACCCGTCCAAGGGCACCTTCCAGCAGCGCATCACCCTGCTGCACAAGGACACGAACCGGCCGACGGTCTTCTTCACCAGCGGCTACAACGTCTCGACCAACCCGAGCCGCAGCGAGCCGACCCAGATCGTCGACGGCAACCAGGTGTCCCTGGAGTACCGGTTCTTCACCCCGTCCCGCCCGGCACCCGCCGACTGGTCGAAGCTGGACATCTGGCAGGCCGCCAGCGACCAGCACCGGGTCTTCAGCGCGCTGAAGAAGATCTACTCGAAGAACTGGCTGACCACGGGCGGCTCCAAGGGCGGAATGACCGCCACCTACTTCGAGCGCTTCTACCCGAAGGACATGGACGGCGTCGTCGCCTACGTCGCCCCCAACGACGCGGTCAACGACGAGGACTCGGCGTACGACCGGTTCTTCGCCCGCGTCGGGACCAAGGAGTGCCGCGACCGGCTGGCCGGTGTCCAGCGCGAGGCCCTCGTCCGGCGTGAGCCGCTGGAGAAGAAGTACGCGGCCTACGCAGCCGACAGCGGCTTCACATTCAACACTGTCGGCACGCTCGACAAGGCGTACGAAGCCGTCGTCATGGACTACGTCTGGGCGTTCTGGCAGTACAGCCTGCTTGCCGACTGCGAGACCGTCCCGGCCGACGCGAAGAACGCCACCGACCAGGAGATCTGGGACTCCGTCGACGGCATCTCGGGCTTCGCCGCATACGCCGACCAGGGCCTGGAGACCTACACGCCGTACTACTACCAGGCAGGCACCCAGCTCGGCTCGCCTGACATCGAGCAGCCCTGGCTCGGCAACCTGAGCCGCTACGGCTACCAGCCGCCGCGTTCCTTCGTGCCGCGGTCCATCCCCATGAAGTTCAAGCCCGCCGCCATGCGGGACGTGGACAGCTGGGTCAGGAACAACGCCCGGCACATGCTCTACGTCTACGGCGAGAACGACCCGTGGGGCGCAGAACCCTTCCGGCTCGGCCGGGGCGCCCGTGACAGCTACGTCTACACGGTGCCCGGCGGCAACCACGGCTCGAAGGTCGCCGGTCTCGTCGCCGACGAGAAGGCGAAGGCCACCGCCGCCGTCCTGCGCTGGGCGGGGGTCGCGTCGGCGGCCGTCCAGGCCGACCCGGCGAAGGCGAAGCCGCTCGCGAAGTTCGACTCCCGGCTGGACAAGCGGGACGCCGAACTCCAGCGCGACCAGGGCACGCTGCGCCCGTAACGCACGAAGGGGGCCCGCCGGGTGCGGTTCGTACC